>NZ_JBSGBF010000091.1:0-32549 GCF_053601115.1 Streptomyces sp. NPDC004788 | reverse complement strand
GCCACCACGCTGCGCACCGCCGGGCGGACCGTGCTCTTCTCCGCCCTGACCGTCGCCGTCTCCCTCGCCGCCATGAGGAGCCCGCCATATCCGACCCCGGACAGCTGCCGCTTCGAAACCGGCCCTCCCTGCAAGCCGTGAAGAGCGATGAGCCCCTCGCGGCCGGGCCCCGGACCGTGGACCTCACCGCCGAGGACGACACCCAGACGCTGCCCCGGCTCGACTCCCTGGAGCGCAAGCTCGCGGAGATGGAGCAGCAGTTCGGCTGACCCGCGCAGACCGCGCACGGCGGGGCCGCCCGAGGAACTTCCTCAGGCGGCCCCGCCGTTCAGTTCGAACCAGACCACCTTGCCCGCGCCGTTCCGGTCCACACCCCAGGAGTCGGCGAGCGCCTGGACCAGGACCAGTCCGCGGCCGTGCGTGCCGTCGTCGGCGGGCGGCACGGTCGGCTGCTTCAGGTCCGGCACGAAGTCCCGCACCTCGACCCGTAGTTGCTCGGGATCGACGGTGGCGGTGACGATCGCCCCCTGCTCGGTGTGGACGAGCGCGTTGGTCACGAGTTCGCTGGTGAGGAGCTCGGCGACGTCGGTGGCCCCCGGCCCGCCCCAGCTTCCCAGCATCGCGCGTAACGCGTGCCGTACCTCCGGCACCGCGGTGAGATCGGCGCCTCCCACCTTTCTGAGCAGTTGAGTCGGCTGCTTCGCCTCCCCTGCCATACCCGGTAACCCCCCACCCCGTCGTCGGATCGAACAGGCTCACGGGGATGCATGCCCCACCGGAACGCACGCATTCAGGGGCGGGGCACGTTGCGCAGATTGGATCGGGCCATCTGGAGCATCCGGCCCACTCCCCCGTCGAGCACGATCTTGCTGGCGGAGAGCGCGAAGCCGGTGACCATCTCGGCGCTGATCTTCGGCGGGATGGACAGGGCGTTGGGGTCGGTGACGACGTCGACGAGCGCCGGGCCCTTGTGCTTGAAGGCGTCCTTGAGCGCGCCCGCCAGGTGCTTGGGCTTCTCGACCCGGACTCCGTAGGCGCCCGCCGCCCGGGCGATGGCGGCGAAGTCCGGGTTCTTGTTGGCCGTTCCGTACGAGGGGAGTCCGGCCACCAGCATCTCCAACTCCACCATGCCGAGCGAGGAGTTGTTGAAAAGCACCACCTTCACGGGCAGGTCGTACTGGACGAGGGTGAGGAAGTCGCCCATGAGCATGCTGAATCCGCCGTCGCCGGACATCGAGACGACCTGTCGGCCGCGGTCGAGGAACTGCGCGCCGATGGCCTGCGGCAGGGCGTTGGCCATGGAGCCGTGGCTGAAGGAGCCGATGATCCGGCGGCGCCCGTTGGGGGTGATGTAGCGGGCGGCCCAGACGTTGCACATCCCCGTGTCGACGGTGAAGACGGCGTCGCCGTCGGCGAGTTCGTCGAGCACGGCGGCCACGTACTCGGGGTGGATGGGGACGTGCTTCTCGACCTTCCGGGTGTACGCCTTGACCACGCCCTCCAGGGCGTCGGCGTGCTTCTTCAGCATCTTGTCGAGGAAGCGCCGGTCGGTCTTGGCCCGCACGCGCGGGATCACACAGCGCAGGGTCTCGCGGACGTCGCCCCACACCGCGAGGTCGAGCCTGGAGCGCCGGCCGAGCCGCTCCGGCCGCACGTCGACCTGGACGATCTTCACGTCGTCCGGCAGGAAGGCGTTGTACGGGAAGTCGGTGCCGAGCAGGATCAGCAGATCGCACTCGTGGGTGGCCTCGTAGGCGGCGCCGTAGCCGAGCAGCCCGCTCATGCCGACGTCGAACGGGTTGTCGTACTGGATCCATTCCTTGCCGCGCAGGGCGTGTCCGACGGGCGACTTGACCCGCTCGGCGAACTGCATGACCTCGGCGTGCGCCCCGGCCGTACCGCTGCCGCAGAACAGCGTCACCCGTTCGGCGGCGTCGATCATCCGCACCAGGTCGTCGATCTCGGCGTCGCCGGGCCGGACGGTGGGCCGGGAGGTGACGAGCGCGGTCTCGACGGTCTTCTCGGGAGCGGGCTGGTCGGCGATGTCGCCGGGCAGCGAGACCACGCTGACGCCGCCCCGGCCGACGGCGTGCTGGATCGCGGTCTGCAGCAGCCGGGGCATCTGGCGCGGGTTGGAGATCAGCTCGCTGTAGTGGCTGCACTCGTGGAACAGCTGGTCGGGGTGGGTCTCCTGGAAGTAGCCGAGGCCGATCTCGCCGGACGGGATGTGCGAGGCGAGGGCGAGCACCGGGGCCATGGAGCGGTGGGCGTCGTACAGGCCGTTGATCAGGTGGAGGTTGCCCGGGCCGCAGGAGCCGGCGCAGGCGGCGAGCCTGCCGGTGAGCTGGGCCTCGGCGCCGGCGGCGAAGGCGGCGACCTCCTCGTGCCGCACCTGGACCCAGTCGATGGCGGAGTTGCGGCGGATCGCGTCGACGACCGGGTTCAGGCTGTCGCCGACGACGCCGTAGAGGCGCTGGACGCCGGCTCGGGCGAGGATGTCGACGAACTGTTCTGCGACATTCTGTTTGGCCATGCGTCCATCAACCCACGGGCGCCGGGGTCGCGCCTGCGGGGTTACGCCTCACGTTGTCAGGACTCCCAGACGGCCACTCCCGTACGGTCGTCGGCGTAACCGGTGACGCGCAGTTGGGTGTCGGCGAGGAAGGCGGCGAGGCCGGGCGGTTCGGCGCCGGCCCAGCGGGCTGCGAGCTCGTGGGCGAGGGCCGGTTCGCCGCGCATCGGCTCGGCGAGGCCGTTCGACGCGAGCAGCAGGGTGTCGCCGGGACGGGCGACGGAGGCGCGGAAGCGGAAGGGCTCGGCGGGCGGGGGCACGGGGTCCTCGACGAACGGGCGGCCGGGGGGCTCGGTGACGGCAAGCTTCATGGTGAGCCGCTCGCCGTCCGCACCGGCCTCGGCTTCCTCGTCCGCGCCCGGCGGCGCGCCGGGGGGTGCGCCCGGCGGTGTTCCCGGCGCCGAGCCGAAGCCGACGACCGGGGCGCCGACGATCGCCGACGGCTCGGGGAGGAGCGGCTCGATGTCCTGCCAGGAGCCGTCGCGGAGCCGGAAGAGTCCGCCGGGGCCGACGCCGAAGAAGACCCGGGTGCGGCAGTCGGGGTCGGCGGAGAGCAGCAGACAGCGCAGTCCGGCCGTGTACGAGTCGGGGTCGAGGCCGCGTTCGCCGGCGCGGGCGCGCAGCTTGCCGTAGGTGCGGTCGGTGAGCCGGTGCAGCCCGGACTTGAGGTCGCCGCGGCGGCCGGAGCGGATGTCCTCGGAGAGCCGGGCGTGGCTGCGGCCGACGGCCTCGCCGATCCAGCGGCAGACGTCGGCGGCGGCCAGGTGGGTGTGCGGGGCGGAACGCCGGCCGGCGGCGATGGCGACGAGCACGAGCGCGGCCTCGTCCTGGCCGAAGCGGGCGGTGAGCAGGGCGTCGCGCCGCGGTTCGCCGCGGAAGCGGGCGGAGTCGCCGCGGACGGAGGCGGCGCGCAGGGTGTAGGCGCCGTAGCGGGCGCCGTCGAGGACGGTGTCGGCGACGAGGTCGTCGAGCTCGCCGGGGCGCGCCGCGGGCAGGGCCGTGGGCTCGGGCTCGTACGTGGGCGGGCGGCTGCCGACATGTCCGGTGCGGGGCCGGGGCGCGGGGAGCTGGACCTGCACGGTCGGTGCCTCGACGGGCACGGCCGGCTCGGCGGGTACGGCCGGCTCGACGGGTGCGACGGGTGCGGCGGGTACGGCCGGCTCGACGGGTGCGACGGGTGCGACGGGTACGGCCGGCTCGGCGGGTGCGGCCGGCGGGCCGGGAACGGCCGGCTCGGCGGGTGCGGCCGGCGGGGCCTCGTGCCTGGTCGGCGTCGTGGTCGCCGCGGCGGAGTCGTACCGCTCGTCGAGGCTGTCGGCGGTCGGCGCGGGCGCGGTGTCCGGCGCGGCCTCGTCGTACAGCTTGTCCCACCAGTTGGTGTCCCCCTGCTGAGTCATGCCCTTATTGTCCACCGCACGGGGCGTCAGAAAACGGGACACCAGGAAAAGCGTTACGGCAAAAGAGTGGCGTGCGGGGAAATGGTCCGCCGGACGGCCCCACCCCCCACGGGAGGACCGTCCGGCGGACCGGCGTGGTCAGCGCACGTCGTAAGCGCGGACCACGGTCTGGGTGACGGAGTTGCCCTCGGCGTCCGTCAGTTCGGATTTCAGGGTGACCTGGCGGCCGCTCGCGCCCGCGTGGTTCACGGTCGCGGTCCAGCTGTCGCCCTGGTGGGTGACCGGGGCCTCGGTCCAGGTCGTGCCCCCGTCATAGGAGTACGAAAGCCTGGCGGAGGTGAGAGCGGGTGCCTGGTAGCCCGCGTGACCGGTCACGCTGAGACCGATGCGCTGGCCGTCGGTGGCGGCCAGGGTCTTGAGTCCGTCCTCCGGAAGGTCGTACCGGGGGAACAGGATCGGGATGGACTGAGAATAGACGTTCTCATCGAGCTTCGAGGTGAATTTCCAGACAGACTGGACGGAGACGGAGCGGGCCCAGACCCGGCTGCCGATCTTCATCGTGTTCTGTTCGAGGGTGTACGTGCCGGGGTCGGCCGGCACCTCGAAGACGCCGAACGGCCAGCCGGTGGCGCCGATCTCCTGGCCGTCCTTGCTGAGGCGCAGGTTGCCGATGTCGCCGAAGGAGCCGGGCTCGGCGTGGTGGGTGGCGTCGCCCCACATGGCGTCGGCGAAGCCGATGAGGTTGCCCTGGCGCTCGGCGACGAGGACGGGCTCACCGGCCGCGTCGCGCGGGGCGGTGGGCGCGATGACGCCGTCGTACCAGTTCTCGGTGCGCCGCTCGCCGGCCGTCCAGGCGTGCCGGCCGCCCACCATCAGCTCACCGAACGGGAAGCTGCTGCCGGTCAGTTGCTGCCAGGCGGTGTCGCCGGGCGTGTAGTACTCGGCGCGGGTGCCGGGTGCCGGGACGGTCTCCAGGGAGCCGAAGGAGACGGCGGTGCCGTCCGGGCGGTAGGCGGCCGGGAACTGGACGAAGTCGGTGGCGATGCCGGCCGAGCCGTAGCGGGCGTCGCTACGGCCGAGTTCGCCGTCCTCGACGCGGTAGGTCTTCTCGTCGCGGATCGAACGGGCCTCGGGGAAGGCCAGGTTGTAGACGTACGGGCTCTTCGCCGTGGCCTGCCAGGCGAGCGTGACCTCGCCCGCGGCCAGCTTGCCGAGGAGTCGGGTCGCCTCGTCGGCGGGGACGGAGACGACGGGCAGGCCGAGGCCGGTGAAGCCGCCGCTCGGGTACCAGCGGCCGGGGGCCTGGTGGTACGTGACGACGGCGAGTGCGCCGGCCGTCTTGGCGTTGCGGGCGAGGGTGGCCGCGGCGGTGCTGTCGTCGGGCAGCCGGACGAGCGCGATCCGGCCCTTGACCTGCGCGGCGGCGAGTTCCGCGGCGCTCCCGGTGCCCGCGTCGACGAGCCGGGCGGAGCCGGTGCCGTCGAGGTTGTCGGAGCCGGTGGAGGCGGTCAGCGGGTGCAGGGCCAGGCCGTCGGTGGTGGCGAGCGAGGTGATCTGCGGGGCGGCGGCGCGCCAGTAGCTGCCGAACTCGAAGGTGCCGTCGGTGGCGCGGCCCTCGACGGAGGCGTAGTAGCCGCGGATGGTACGTGGTCCTGCCGCGGTGCCGGCGTGCAGCCAGGTGTCGTCCCAGGCGCGGGCGAACGCCAGGGTGGCGCCGCGGAGTTCGGACGGCCGCTCGGTCCGCACGGAGAGCCGGTGGGCCTCGCGGGCATCCAGGACGACGGTGGTGTCCTTCCTCAGCTCCAGCTGCGGCCGGGCCAGGTAGCTGACCGAGTCGTTGAGCGTGGCGCCCTCGCCCGCGTCGGGCGTGGTGACGAAGGAGGAGAGGAAGTAGCGGCCGGCGCGCAGCCGGTAGACCTGGTCGGCGGCGCCCTCGTTGAAGCGGCGTTCGCCGGAGGCGTCGTCGGTGCCGATGACGTCGAGGGAGGAGGCGCCGGCGGCCGGCTCGCCCTGACGGTCGATCAGTTTGACGCGCAGGGTGACGGTTTCGGGCTCGACGTAGAGCGCGAACGGGGTGGAGACGTGCACGCCGCCGGCGCCGGTCGCGACCACGCGGCCGGTGACGTCGCCGTACTGGGCGCGCTCCAGGTGGGCGGCCGGGTCGAGCTTCAGCGGGACCTCGGCGGTGGCGCCGGCCGGGACGGTGACGGTGCGCTGTCCGAGGCGGGCGACCGGGGTGCGCACGGCCGTGCCGTCGTTGCCGGTGACCTTCTCGACGGCGAGGTCGAGGGTGACGGGCGCGGTGCCGGTGTTGGTGTAGGGGACGGTGACGGTGGTGCGGTCGGCGGGAACCTGCGGCCAGTGGTGCGTGCCGCCCTGGACGGCGGGGGCGCCGAGCACGGTCTGGTCGACGGCCGCCTTGACGTCGAGGCGGCCGCCACCGACCTCGCGGGCGTCGCCGGGGACGCCGCTGTCGGCGGAGGAGACGAGCGCGGCCTTGATCTGCTGGGCGGTCCAGTCGGGGTGGCGCTGCTTGACGATCGCGGCCGCGCCGGCGACGTGCGGGGTGGCCATCGAGGTGCCGGACATCGACCGGTAGGCGTAGACGCCCCGGCCGCCGGCCGCGGCGGCGGAGATGCCGACGCCGGGCGCGGCGATCTCCGGCTTGAGGGTGTGGGCCTCGTTGTGCGCGGGGCCGCGGCTGGAGAAGTACGCGGTGGAGTCGTCGCGGTCGACGGCGCCGACGGTGAGCACGCCGGGCGCGCAGCCGGGCGAGGAGACGGTGTTGTCACCGGGGCCCGAGTTGCCGGCGGCGATGACGAACAGCGTGCCCTTGTTCTGGGCGAGTCGTTCGGCGGCGACGGCCATCGGGTCGGTGCAGTCGGTCTCGGAGGGGTTGCCGAGGCTCATGGAGACGACGTCGGCGCCTTGGGCGACGGCCCACTCCATGCCGGCGATGATCCACGAGGTGGCGCCGGATCCGGAGTCGTTGAGCACCTTCCCGGCGAGCAGGGCGGCGCCGGGGGCCACGCCCCGCTTCTTGCCGCCGCTCGCGGCGCCGGTGCCGCCGACGGTGGAGAGGGTGTGGGTGCCGTGGCCCTGGCGGTCGTCGGTGGTGTCGGAGTCGGTGAAGTTCCTCGCCGCGACGATCCGGCCCCTGAGGTCCGGGTGGTCGGCGTCGGCGCCGGTGTCGAGGACGGCGACCCTGGTGCCGGTGCCGTCGTAGCCCGCCGCCCATGCCTCGGGGGCGTGCACCTGGGCGGTCGAGCGCTCCAGGGTGGCCTGGACCTTGCGGTCGAGCCACAGCTTCCTGAGGCCGGTCGACGCCGGACTCCCGGCGCGGGCGGCGGGCGCGGTGATGTCGGCCCAGAAGGTGGCGGCCTGCTTCTTGTCGGCCTTGAGGGCCACCCCGTGGACGGTGGCGAGCACCTGGCCGCGGGTGGCGCCGCGCGGGGCGGGCGGCACGGCGCGGGCGGTCGCGAGGCCGTCGTCGTAGACGGCGATCAGCGGCAGGGTCGCGGAGCCGGCGTCGTCGTACCCCTGGCGGACGAGTCCGGTGACGTTGAACAGCTCCTCGTCGACCCGGCCGGCGGCGAGGGCGGCGGTGGCGCCCTCGGGATAGACGTAGAGGTCCTGGCCGGAGCGGCGGGTCTGGGTGAACGGCACGGTGCCGTCCTCGCGGGGCAGCGCGGTGGCGGCCGGGTCGCCGTCGGCGTCGCGGGTGACCAGGATCCGGTCGCCGGTCACCAGGGTGACCGTGGCGGTCCGCTCCTGTCCCCGTGCGGCCGCTGCCGCCGCGCTCCCGACCAGGGGTCGCTTTCCGGTCGCCGGATCGTCCTGCGGCGCCGCGGCCGCGGACGCGGCGACCGCGGTGACGGCCAGGACGGCGGCGCTTGCCGCCCCCAGGGCCGTGCGCGAAATCGGACGCATCGCTTTCCCCCTCCTTTGTCCGGGCATGCAGGCACAAGGCGCTCATGTCCGGAGGCTGTTGGTGCTGCGGTGGCGCCACATTGGCAGAGGTGAGGGTGGTGCAGGCAGGATGGGCGAGGCGGGAATGCGCCGTGGCCGATTCCCGCCAGGCACCGACGGAACGAACGCGTCCGCGGCCGCCCCGGGATGTCCGGGTCGTCCGGGGGCGTCCGCGCGAGGGGTGGGAGCAGGGACATGCTGGGAGCGATAGGTCTCGACGAACGGCAGGAGTCCGCCTACCGCGCGCTGGTCGCGCTGGGCGCGGCCGAGGTCTCCGACCTGGCCCATCGGCTGGCCCTGCCGGAGGGCGACACCGAGCGGACGCTGCGCCGCCTGGAGTCGCAGGGCCTGGCCGCCCAGTCCTCGGCGCGCACCGGACGCTGGGTCGCGGCACCGCCCGGGGTGGCGCTCGGCGCGCTGCTCACCCAGCAGCGGCACGAGCTGGAGCAGGCGGAGCTGGCGGCGAGCCTGCTCGCGCAGGAGTACCGGGCCGAGGCGGCCACCGAGCCGGCCGTGCACGACCTGGTCGAGGTGGTGACCGGCGCGAGCGCGGTCACCCACCGCTTCCTCCAGCTGCAGCTGGGCGCCGTCGACGAGGTGTGCGCCCTGGTCACCGGCAAGCCGATCGCCGTGTCCGGCATGGACAACGACGCGGAGGCGCTGGCCGTCGAGCGCGGCGTGCGCTACCGGGTGGTGATCGAGCGCGAGGTGCTCAGCCTGCCGACCGGCCTCCTGGAACTGTCGACGGCGCTCGGCCGGCACGAGCAGATCCGGGTGGTCGACCGCGTGCCGACCAAGCTGGTCGTGGCGGACCGCTCCCTCGCGATGGTCCCGCTCACCGGCCGCGGCGCCGAACCGGCCGCGCTCGTCGTGCACGCCAGCGGCCTGCTGGAATCCCTGATGGGCCTGTTCGAGTCGGTGTGGCGCGACGCGCTGCCGCTGCGGCTCGGCGCGGGCGCGCAGGTCACGGAGGACGAGGTGCCGGGCCCGGACCCGACGGACCTGGAGATCCTCTCGCTGCTGCTCGCCGGGATGACGGACGCGAGCGTGGCGAAGCAGCTGGACCTGGGGCTGCGGACCGTACAGCGGCGGGTGAAGGGGCTGATGGAGATGACGGGCGTGACGACCCGGCTGCAACTGGGCTGGCACGCGTACGAGAAGGGGTGGGTGGCCCGGCGGTAGGGGCGGACGGGCGGCCCGGCGGTAGGGGCGGACGGGCGTGGCCGTAAGGTGACGGCCTGATTCCGGTTCACTCCCAGGAGAGCACCCCTATGAACGGAAGGCGCCGCCGCGCCCTGCTGACCGCCGTGACCCCGATGCTGGAGCCCGGGGAGCTGGTGGAGGTGACGACCGTCGTGAACCTGAGCACGGTGTCGGCCGGGCGGACCGCGGCCTTCGGCATAGCCTCGGCGATCGCGAGCGGCGGGTCGGTGACGGTGATCCCGGTGCCGACGCCGATGTACCTGGTGCTGACCGACCGCCGGATCGTCATCTTCGAGGCGGATCCGGTGTTCGCGAAGCCGGTGCGGCACACGATGACGATCCAGCGCGCGGGCCTGTTCCGCTCGGCGGTCAAGGAACGCTTCGTGAACTCGTCGTTCGTGCTGTCCTCGCCGTACAGCGCGTCCTCCCTGAAGCTGATCTTCCCGCTGGTCGAGCGCAAGGCCCGCAACCAGGTCGTGGCGGCCCTGCCCCCGACCGCCGACTGACCCCGTACTCCACGCGTACTCCTTGCGTACCGCTTGACCTGCGGGAACGCGCAGGCTCCGGCACGCTGGGCAGATGGGTGTGTGGCAGCAGCTGCTGATCGGCATGGTGATGCTGCTCGGCCTGTTCGGGGTGCTGACGCCCGGCGTGCCGGGAACGTGGCTGGTGTGGGCCGCGATGCTGTGGTGGTCGCTGCACGAGCGGACCGGCCTGGCCTGGATCCTCCTGGTCTCCGCCACCGGCCTGCTGCTGCTCACCCAGGCGATCGTCTGGCAGCTGCCGCCCCGCCGCTTCCGGGGCGTCGGCATCACCCGCCGGATGGTGGCGTACGCGGGCATCGGCGCCTTCCTCGGCTTTCTGCTGATCCCCGTGCTCGGCGCGATCCCCGGTTTCGTCGGCGGCGTCTACCTCTGCGAACGGCTCCGCCTCGGCGGCCACGGCCAGGCCCGGGCGGCGACGCGCACGGTGATGCGGGCGGCGGGGACGAGCGTGCTCGTGGAGCTGTTCGCGTGCCTGCTGATCGTGGGGGCGTGGGTGGGGGCGGAGATCTGGGCCTGAGGAAGCCGGGCCCCTGACGTCAGGGCTGCGGGGACCGGCGACGAGCCAGGTAGCGGGCCGCGTACGAGCGCCAGGGGCGCCATTCCGGGTGGTCCGGGAGGCCGGGCGCGGGCACGTCCGGGTCGCCGAGGGCGCGGGTGCGGATCGCGGCGACGGCCTCGGGGCCGACGCCGGGGACGGCGGCGAGGGCCGCGGCGGAGGCGTCCCGGTCGGCGCCCGGGTCGAGGCGGACGGTGCCGTCGGCGAGGACGCCGGCGAGCGGGCCGGCGGCCGGGTGGGCGGTCAGGGCGGCGGGTGCGGGGAAGAGGTGGGTGAGCGTGCCGCAAGGGGTCTCCAAGGGCGTGCCGTGGCGCTCGACGAGCCGCGCGGCCTCGTCCGGGCCGGCCACCGTCCGCAACGCGAACTCCTCCGGCTCGGCGGTGCCCGGCGACCGCACGCCGGGCCGGGCGGCGACCTCGGCGGCGAGGGCCGGGTCGGCGCCGAGACGTTCGGCGACGGCGTACGGGTCGGCGTCCAGGTCGAGCAGGCGGCGCAGGCGCTGCACGGCGGTGGTGAGGTCGCGCAGCTCGGTGAGGTGGATCCGGGCCTCCAGCCAGCCGCCCGGCGATTTCTCGTCGACGGAGACGATGCCCGTGCCGTACGGGAGGCGGAGCGTGCGCCGGTAGGTACGGGCGCCGGGCGGTCCGGCGACCTCCTCGACGCCCGGCAGCGCCTCGGCGGCCAGCAGGTCGAAGACCTCGGCGGCCGCGTACGGGCCCCGGTGCGCGAGCCGCAGCGGGACGCCGGCGGCGAGCGCGGTGCGGGTTCCGGCGGCGGTGCCGGTGCCGGACTCGGCGCGCAGCGCGGTGGGGGTGCGGGCGTAGACGGCGCGGATGGTGTCGTTGAATTGGCGGATGCTGGCGAATCCGGCCGCGAAGGCCACTTCCGTCACCGGCAGGCCGGTCGTCTGCAGCAGCAGCCGCGCGGTGTGCGCCCGCTGGGCGCGGGCGAGGGCGACGGGCCCGGCGCCCAGCTCGGCGGTGAGCTGCCGCTGCACCTGCCGGGCGCTGTACCCGAGCCGCCCGGCGAGCCCCGGCACGCCCTCCCGGTCCACGACCCCGTCGCCGATCATCCGCATGGCCCGCCCCACCACGTCGGCCCGCACGTTCCACTCGGCCGACCCGGGCACGGCGTCCGGCCGGCACCTCCGGCAGGCCCGGAAGCCGTGCGCCTGGGCGGCGGCCGCGGTCGGGTAGAAGCTGACGTTGCGCCGCTTGGGCGTGACGGCGGGGCAGCTGGGCCGGCAGTAGATCCCGGTGGTCGCCACCCCGAAGAAGAACACCCCGTCGAACCGTGCGTCCCTGCTGCTGACCGCCTGGTACCGGGTCTCCTCGTCGAGCCCCCCGCCCGCCGCCCCGCCTGCCGTCGCTGCCGTCGCCATGTCCGTCATGCCTCCAGTCTGCGGGAGGGGACGGACACCGACTGGCGGTTTTCGGACGGCGAGGAGCGGGACGACGGGGAGGACGGGAAGGACGGGCCCGGGGGCGTGGGGCGGGGGGCGTGGGGCTACCGCAGGCGCCCGCGCTTCGCCTCCATCGCCGCGCGGCCCTGCGCACCCATGCGCTTCCAGTTCTTGAGCATCTCGGCGCGGACGCGGGCGTCGGTCTTGGCGACGAGGCGGCGGTTCTCGCGGATCAGCTTGCGGTAGCTGTCGAGGCGGCGTTCCGGCAGGGTGCCGTCGGCGATCGCCGCGGTGACGGCGCAGCCCGGTTCGGATTCGTGGGCGCAGTCGTGGAAGCGGCACTCGGCGGCGAGGTCCTCGATCTCGGCAAAGACCTGGCCGACGCCCGCCTCGGCGTCCCACAGTCCGACGCCGCGCAGGCCGGGGGTGTCGATGAGGACACCGCCGCCGGGGAGGGCGAGGAGGTTGCGGGTCGTCGTGGTGTGGCGGCCCTTGCCGTCGATGTCGCGCGCGGCCTGGACGTCCATCACGTCCGTACCGAGCAGCGTGTTGGCGAGCGTGGACTTGCCCGCGCCGGACACGCCGAGCAGCACGCTGGTGCCGCCGCCGGCGACCGCCTGCAGGACGTCGAGTCCTTCGCCGGTGTGCGAGGAGACGGGGAGGACCTGGACGCCGGGGGCGACCGTCTCGACGTCCTCGACGAGGTAGGAGAGGCCGACCGGGTCGGGGACCAGGTCCGCCTTGCTCAGCACGACGAGCGGCTGCGCGCCGGACTCCCAGGCGAGCGCGAGGAAGCGCTCGATCCGGCCGAGGTCGAGCTCGACGGCGAGCGACACCACGATGATCGCGTGGTCGACGTTCGCGGCGAGGATCTGGCCCTCGGACCGCTTGGACGAGGTGGAGCGGGCGAACGCCGTACGACGGGGCAGATACGCCCGTACGTAACGGGGGTCGCCGACGCCGTCGGGGTCGACGGCCGCCCAGTCGCCCGTGCAGATCACCCGCAGCGGGTCGTGCGGGGTGACGAACGCCGTGTCGGCGCGCACGAGCCCCTCGGGCGTGACCAGGTCGCACTGGCCGCGGTCGACCCGGACGACCCGGCCGGGCAGCAGGCCCTGCGCCGCGTACGGGGCGAACTCGGCCGCCCAGGCGTCGTCCCAGCCGTACGGGGCGAGAGCGGAAGCGGAAGAGGAGGAGAAAGCGTCGGTGGAGAAGAAAGACAAGGGGGACCCTTCACAGAGGTGGCCCCGGCGGCGCGCTCCGAGCGCGCGGAAGTCGAGTGGGTGTCAGCCGGAGACCACAGGGGTGGGAACGATGAACTCCTGAATGCGGGCAGAGCCCGTCACCGTGACCGTCATCACTGTCCTCACCTCCTGCTTCTTGCTCGACGAACCGACAACGTCCCTTCTGGGAACGGATGATCAGCACCCTAACCCCGTCCCGGGGCATGGCACCACCGATTAAAACCGGAAGCCGCGCCCACCGGCACTCCGCAGCAGACGAACCGGCCTTACGCCGGGGTCGCGCAGTGTCCTGCACGAGCTGGACGTGCCCGGGAGGCTTTCCTGTGCGGCTTGTCGCGACGGCGGTCAGACCACGGAGTAGAAGCGGATGGCGACTTCGGAGTCGTCGCCGCGGGCGAGGCCGATGAAGACGGTGCGGGCGAGCCAGAGATGGGCGGGGGCGTCGGTGCGGAAGACGGGGGAGGTTCGGTAGTACACACCTGCCTCGGACACCTGCAGGGCGCCGTCGTACTGCGCGGGGGCCGTGGGGTCGTCCTCGTGGTAGTAACCGCGGTTGGTGATGTCGATGACCGAGCCGTCATCGGCTTGAAGGAGGTATCGGGCATCGAGCTGGTAGACCCCGCCGCGTCTGTCGCACCAGTCGCCGCCGCCGGCCAGGACGGTGCCGCGCAGACGGGGGCCATCGACAGTGCCGCCGGTGATGGGGACGTACTCGGTGACTTCGCCGGCACCGTGCCCGATGTGCAGGGAAGGCGCGAGGAAGGCACGGACCTCGAAGGCGAAGTCGAGGGCGGGGGTGAAACCCGGCCCGGCGACGGTCTGCGGCTCTGGGGCGATCACGGCACTCCGTAAGGCTGCGGGGCTGGCGTGGCGGTGTGGCAGATCGTAGACAAGCCATGCCCAGACCAGTCAACGGTGTTGACATAGCACTGCTCCCCCTGCCCGAACATGGGGAAGCCGTCCGCCGGCGTGACCACTCACGCCGACGGGACGGCTTCGCGACGCCCCGGGGAGTCCCTCCGCGCTCAGGCCGAACCGGCGCGGCTGCGCAGCTCCTCGAGACGGCGCAGCGCGGTCTGCCGCTCAGCCTGGAACCGGCCGACGCGGGCCTGGGTGAGGGCGGTCCAGTGGTCGACCGACTCCCGGGCTCGGTCAAGCGCTTCGGCGAGCCGGCCCTGTGCGGCCAGTTCGTCCCGGTCGCGGTCGGCTTCCTCGGCGTGCCGCAGCAGCGCCTGGGCGGGGTCCTCGGAGGAGGTCGGGGTGGCTTGCGCGCGAGCGGCCTGACGGCGGCGGCGCGCGGCTCCGGCGTATCCGGCCAGGGCGATCAGCCCACCGGTGAGGGCGGCGGAGACAAGCTTCATCAACAGATCATCCATGGTCGCAGTATGGTCCGGCGGCCCGTCGTTGTGGAGATTTTTTCTAGAAAAATATTTCAGTTCTCGATGTGCCTATACTCCCTCCATGGCAAAGCAGTCCCGTGGCGAGGCCACCGTCGAACGCCTCCTGACCGCGGCACTGGAGGTGTTCGTCACGTCGGGGCAGGCCGGGTTCACCGTCAACGCGGTGACGAAGGCGAGCGGGGTCAGCCTGGGCAGCCTGTACCACCACTTCGGCAGCTTCGACGGCCTGGCGGCGGCTCTGTACGGGCACTGTCTGGGGCAGACGTACACGGCGGCGCTCGCCGCCGTCGACCGGGCCCGGACCGCCCGTACCGGCACCCGGGCGTTCGTGACGACGTATCTGCGCTTCATCCAGGAGAACCCGGCCGTGGCCCGCTACCTGCACGGCTCGGCGTACTCCAGCTATCTGGCCGTCGACGCCGACCGGGCCCGCGGCGTCGAACCGGACCACTTCCCCCGGGTCGCCGACCACCTGCGGCGCTGGCTCGACTCGGGCGAGATCGCCCCCCTCCCCGATCCGCTCTTGGAGGTCCTGGTCGTCGGCCCGGTCGCGGTGGCCGCCCACCGCTGGCTCGCCACCCCCGAGGACATCGACCTCAACCAGGCGGCGCGGATTCTGTCGGACCGGATCTGGGCGTCCGTCCGGGCCGAGTAGACCGTTTCACAGGTTTTTCCGTGACGCGCGGGGCGGGGGCCGGGTGTCAGACGGTGGGCCGGCCACTGGCGGTGGTGGCGGGGATCTCCTGGTGGACGTCCCAGTGCTCGACGATCAGGCCGTCCTCGACGCGGAAGATGTCGACGACGGCTTGGCCCGTCTCGCTCGGGGCCGGGGTGAAGTGGCTGTGGACGAAGACGAGGTCGCCGTCGGCGGCGGTGCGGCGGATGTCGAAGCGCAGCTGCGGCATCTGGCCCCGCAGCATGTCGATCAGGCCGGTGAGGGCGTCGAGGCCGTCGGGGAGGTTGGGGTTGTGCTGGAGGAGGCCGGCGGCGACGTAGTTCGAGGCGGTTTCGGTGCGGCCCTGGTTCCAGACGGTCTCCATGAAGTCGGTGACGAGGGCGGTGTTCTTCTCGCTGGTCATGTGGATGCTCCTTTTTCGGTTCGGTTCTGCGAGGGGTTTCGGGACGGTCAGCGGCCGGGGGCGGTGGCCGGGGCCGTGGTGGTGGGCTCGGACGACCGGGGCGTACGAGGCTGGTGGCGGCCGGAGGCCCGGTGGGCCCAGGCGGCCAGGGCGAGCGGGACGAGTCCGGCGGCCGGCAGCCAGGCGGCGCCGGTGGCGGGGAGCAGGGTGGAGCCGAGGAGGCTGCCGATGCTCATGCCGAGGTAGAGGGAGGACGCGTTCAGGGCGAGGCCGAGGGCCCGCTGGTCGGGGACAAGGGCCACGAGCCGGGCCTGCTGGGGGGCCTGGAAGAGCTGGCTGAAGACGGCCCAGACGGTGAAGGCGGTGACGGCGGCCGGGAAGCCGGCCGGGGCGAGCAGCAGGGCGGCGAACGCTGCGGCGAGGCCGGCCACGGAAACGGTGATCGTGAGGGGGCCGCCGAGGCGCTCGAAGACCCGGCCGGCCGCCGCGTTGCCGACGACGCCGGCGACGCCGAACACCAGCAGGAGCAGGGCGACCTGACCGGTGGTGGCGTGGAAGCGGTCGACCAGGTAGGCACCGGCGACGCCGTAGACGGTGAACTGGGCGGCCATGAACGCGAGCGTCGTCGCGATCACGGGCAGCACGCCCTTCGTCCGCAGCACCGGCCGGAAGGCGGCCGCGGTGGCCGGGGTGCCGCGCTCAAGAGCGGGCACCAGGACGGCGACCAGGGCCAACGAGAGCAGGGTGAGGGCGGCTATGCCGGCCGTGGTCCACCGCCATCCGACGCTCTGGCCGAGGCTCGTGCTGAGCGGCACGCCGAGCACGGTCGCCGCCGTCATCCCGGCGAAGACGGTGGCCAGCGCACGGGTGCGGCGCTCCTCGGGCACGAGCAGCGAGCCCGCCGCCGAGGCGGCCGGGCCGAACGCCGCCCCGCCCAGCGCGGTGAGCACCCGGGCCGCGCACAGCACGCCGTAGTCGGGGGAGAGCGCGGCGGCGACGCCTCCGGCGGCCATCACCGCGAGGCCGGCCAGCAGCACGCTCCTGCGGCCCAGGCGCCCCAGGACCACGGGGGCGAGCGGGGCGGTGACGGCGAAGGTGAGCGCGAACACCGTCACGAGCAGGCCGACCCGGGCCTGGGTGACGTACAGCTCCTGGCTGATGGGGGCACTGAGCCCGACCACCGCGAGCGAGGACGTGCCGAAGGAGAAGTAACCGAGGGCCAGGGCCCACAGGGCCGGCCCGGAACGACGGGTGGGCATCGCGTCCATCCCATCCACCCCCATTTCAATACGGTGCGGTGCGGTTCGTAATGCCATTACAATACGGAGCGGTCCGTATGTCAATGGCTTAAGGTGGGGACATGAGCGGACGACCCAGAGACCCCGGCGTGGACGACGCCATCCTGCGCGCGACGAAGGACCTGGTCAGCGAGAACGGCTACCGGGCGGTGAGCATGGAGGGCATCGCCTCCCGCGCGGGTGTCTCGAAACAGACCGTCTACCGGCGCTACCGGAGCAAGGGCGAGGCGATCCTCGAGGTGCTCACCGACATCGCGGCCGGCCGGCTGCCCGTCCCGGACACCGGCACCCTCCACGGCGACCTGGTCGAGCTGCTGACCGCGACCTTCGAGGCCCAGCAGGGCGTCAGCGGCGTCCTCAACCGGGCGCTCGCCGCCGAGGGCGTCCAGGACGAGACCTTCGCCCGCACCATGTGGGAGCGCCTGATCCTGCCCCGGCGCGACCTGGTGCGGTCACTGATGGACCGCGCCCGCGAGCGCGGTGAACTCGCCTATGACGACACCGACTTCCTCATCGACCTCGTCTACGGGCCGATGTGGTACCGGCTGCTGTTCGACCGCACCACCCTCGACGCCGGCTACGCCCGGCGGACCGCCGACACGGTCGTCGCGCTGGCCGCCGCGCGCTGAGATCCGCGGGGTGACGGCCGCCGGGGGCGGTCGTCACCCCGCCCCGTCCGACCGAACCCCTCCCCATAACCTCCCCTAATCCCCCTAACTCCCCCCGCCCCTCCCCCGCATCTCTCCGGTACCTCCCCCGGTGACATCCGAAGTTCGACCCTCCGGTATGTTCCTCCCGCCGATCAGGCAATCGAACGTAGCTATCCAGCCACTGACACACGATGGGGTGGGGCCGCATGCGGCGGCGTCGAATATGGGGTACGGCTGCGGCGGTCGCGGCCGGTCTGTCCGGGATCCTCGTCTTCCAGGGGGTGACCGGTAATCCGATCGGCTCCCTCGACGACGAGGGCGGCTCCGGGCCGGTCCGCACCGAGGCGAGATCGCTCGGTCTGAAGACGGACGCGAACGGGCACAGCGCGACCCTCGCGCAGCAGGACACCAAGCCGTTCAGCATGCTCGGCGTCACCTGGTCCGACCCGCACGCCAGGATCGCCGGCAGCGTGGAGGCCCGGGCCCGCAAGGCCGGCACGGACACGTGGGGCCGCTGGGTGCACCTCGACGGCAACACCGCGCCGGAGGACAAGAACGCCAAGCGCGGCGGCACCGACCCGGCGTGGGTCGGCCCGTCCGACGGCGTGGAGGTGCGGGTCGTCGCGGGCGGCAAGGCCACGGACCGGCTCCCGGCCGGGCTGCGCCTGGACATGATCGACCCGGGCCGGTCGAAGGCCGCCTCGATCGACACGGCGGCGTACGTGATGGAGGGCGCGGCGGGCGCCGAGACCACGGACCCGACCCCGACCGACACTCCGACCACCACGGACCCGGGCACCGGTACGACCACCGAGCCGACCCCCGATCAGACGACCGACCCGGCCCCGACGGACACCGCGACGGCCTCGCCGTCGGACACCGCCGCGACCCCGACGGATCCGGCCCCGACCGACACCGCCACGACCTCGCCCGCGCCGACCGACTCGGCCTCGGCGACGGCGAGCGCCACCCCGACCGTGTCCGTGCCGCCGGCCCCGCCGTCGACCGTGCCGCAGCCGGCGATCAAGTCCCGCGCCGACTGGCAGGCCGACGAGTCCATCAGCCCCGAGGCGCCGAGCTATCTGCCGGGCCCGGTCAAGGCCGTCGCGGTCCACCACACCGCCGACTCCAACACGTACACGTGCGCCGACGGCCCCGCGATCGTGCGTGGCATCTACACGTACCACGTGAAGTCGAACGGCTGGAAGGACATCGGCTACAACTTCCTGGTCGACAAGTGCGGTGTCATCTACGAGGGCCGCAAGGGCGGTGTCGACCGTCCCGTCTTCGGCGCGCACACCTACGGCTTCAACTCCGAGACCGCCGGCGTCTCGGTGCTCGGTGACTACAACACCGCCGTCCCGTCGACCGCCGCGCTGACGTCGGTGGCCCGGCTCGCCGCCTGGAAGCTCGGGCAGTACAAGGTCGACCCGACCGGCACGACCACGCTGACCGCGGGCGCGGCCGGCCCGAGCGGCACGGGCAGGAACTGGGCCGCCGGGGACAAGCTCACCTTCCCGACGATCTTCGGGCACCGCGACGGCTACAACACCGAGTGCCCCGGCAACAACCTCTACGGCCAGCTCGGCACGCTCCGCACCTGGGCGGGCGGCCCGGTCGCCGGACTGACCGTCAAGTCCGTCTCCGGAGCGGGCGCGGCCGGCGGCAAGTACTACACCCGCGGCCCGGTCACCGTGAGCTGGAGCGCCACCACGCCCGCCGCGCTGATCGCCAAGAACGAGCTGCTCGTCGACGGCAAGGCCGTCGCCACCGTCGCCGGTTCGGCGACCTCGGCCTCCACGACCGTCGCGGTCGGCTCCCACACCGTGCAGGTGCGCGCCACCCACCAGTCGGGCAAGACGGCGACCAGCGCGGCCGTCACCGTCGTCGGCGACACCACCGCGCCGTACTTCTCCACCAAGCCGACCGCCGAGCTGACGGGCGGCACGGTCAGCAGCACGTCCGCGCCGGTGAAGCTGCGCTGGAAGGCGGCCGACGCGCTGGCCCTGCGCGACGTCCGGCTCACCACCCCGGCGGTCACCTACGGCCCGGCCACGACCGTCTCGGGCACCCTCGGCGCCAAGCCGGGCGTGACGACGTACTTCACCCTGTCGGCCTACGACCAGGCGGGCAACAAGGGCGCGGCCACCGTCGGCGCCACCCCGGCGATCCTCCAGGAGAGCGCGGCGGCGAAGTACAGCAGCTGGGCGACCCGTTCCTCGTCCAGCTACCTGGGCGGCTACTCGTACTCGAGCGGCACCAAGAACGCGTCCCTGACCTGGACCTTCACCGGCCGTTCGGCGGCCTGGGTGGTCTCCCGGAGCAGCACCTCCGGCCAGGCGTACGTGTACGTGGACGGGGTCAAGGTCACCACGGTCGACCTGAAGTCGGCGACGACCATGTACCGCAACGCGATCTGGACCAAGACCTGGGCGTCCAGTGCCAAGCACACGGTCAAGATCGTCGTCGTCGGTACGTACGGCCGGCCGACGATCACCACGGACGGCCTGGTCTACCTGAAGTAGTCCGGTCCGCGCCCCCGGCACCCGAGAAGGCCCCGGTGTCCGATCCGTACAAGACGGGTCGGCCCGGGGCCTTCCAGCATGGGGCCATGAACACGCACACGAACCGACCCGCACGCCCCGTTCCCCGCCTCGACGTCATCGGCCTGGTCACCGCCGACATGGCCGCCTCGCTCGCCTTCTACCGGCTGCTCGGTCTGGACGTCCCGGCCGGCGCCGAGAGCGCCCCGCACGTGGAGCTCGCGCTGCCCGGCGGCCTGCGGGTGCTGTGGGACACCGAGGACGTCGTCCGCTCCTTCGACCCCGAGTGGTCCCGGCCCGCGGGTGGCGACCGGGTGGCGCTCGCCTTCCGCTGCGCGGACGCGGACGAGGTCGACGCGGTGTACGAGGCGGTCACGGCCGCCGGTCACCGCGGGCACCTGAAGCCCTGGGACGCGGTCTGGGGGCAGCGCTACGCGGTGGTGCTCGACCCGGACGGCGCGGCGGTCTCGCTGTACGCGGACCAGTAGCCGGAGACGCGGCGGGTCCGGGGCACCAGCCGGAGCGCTCGCGGCTCAGCGGCGTCAGCCGGAGAGGTGGCCGGCCAGAGGCGTCAGCCGAAGAGGGAGCCGGTCAGAGCCGTCGGCCCGAGCGCTCGCGGCTCAGCGGCGTCAGCCGGAGAGGTAGCCGGTCAGGGTCGTCCCCGTCAGGGCCCGCATCTCGCGGGCCAGATGGGCCTGGTCCGTGCAGCCCGCGCGGTACGCCGCCTCCGCGTACGGCACCCCGGCCGTCACCAGGGCGAGCGCCCGCTGGAGGCGCAGGATCCGGGCCAGCGTCTTGGGGCCGTAGCCGAACGCGGCGAGCGAGCGCCGGTGCAGCTGTCGTGCGCCGAGGCCCGCCTCGTCCGCCGCCGCACCCACCGAGCCGCCCGCCCGCAGCCGGGCCACCACCGCCCGCAGCAGCGGATCGGGCGCGGGCGCCCCGGCGGCCCGGCGCAGCACCAGCTCCTCCAGGGCGGCGGCCCGGTCGGCCGCCCCGGTCACCTCGTCGGCGAGCCGCCGCGCGGTCCGGGCGCCCCACAGCTCCGCCAGGTCCACGCGCCGGTCGCGCAGCTCGCTCGCCTCGGCGCCGAGCACCCCCGGGGCCTCCCCGGGCGCGAAGCGCACACCGGCGTACACGGCGGCGGGGTTCTCGGGGACGTACGCCCGGGTGTCCGGTCCGGCGACGAGCAGCCGGCCGTCGGCCCAGATCAGGTCCATGCACCCGTCGGGCAGCACCGGGCGGACGGCCGTCTCCCGGGCGACGGCCCGGGTCCAGACGACCGCTCCGGCGAGCCGCGCGGGGCGTTCCTCGTACACCCGCCCAGAGTAGGCCGCGGGGCCTACTCCTTGTCGCGGGTCGCGTGCAGCCGCGACTTCACGTCGTCCGGCGGCAGGAACTTCGACCAGCGTTCCGGGAACTCGGACGGCATGTCGGGGTCGTCCTCGTCCACGTCGTCCTCCTCGGCGCGCAGCCGGGCCACGAGGTCGGCGGCCTGGGCGGCGCGGGCGCGTTCGCCGGCCTCGCGGGCGGCGGCGGTGGCGACGGAGGGCCAGACGCGGTCGATGGCGGCGTTGACGGCGGCGCCGACGAGGACGGCGAAGGCGGAGATGCCGATCCAGAGGAGGACGGCGATGGGCGCGGCGAGGGAGCCGTAGATGGTGGGGCCCTCGACCTGGCTGACCAGGTAGATGCGCAGCAGGAAGCTGCCGAGCACCCACATGCCGAGGGCGACGAAGGCGCCGGGGATGTCCTCGATCCACGGCGAGCGGACCGGCACGGACACGTGGTACAGGGTGGTCAGGAAGACGACGGACAGCAGGATGACCGTCGGCCAGTACAGGACCGAGACGACCTCGGTGCCCCAGGGCAGGATCTGGACGAGGCGGTCGGGGCCGACGACGGCGAGCGGCAGCACGACCGCGCCGATGAGGAGGGCCACGATGTAGAGCAGCAGGGACAGCAGCCGGGTCTTGACGATGCCGCGGTGGCCGTCGAGGCCGTACATGACGGTGATCGTGTCGATGAAGACGTTGACCGCGCGGGAGCCGGACCAGATCGCGATGGCGAAGCCGAGGGAAATGATGTCGGGGCGTTTGGCCCGGGTGACGTCCTCCAGGAGGGGGCGGGCGACCTCGTTGACGCCCTTGTCGGAGAGGACGGTGCCGGCGGCGTGCAGAATGTTCCGCTGGATGCTGGCGACGGTGTCGGTGTTGGTCCACTCGTCGGCGTAGCCGAGCAGGGCGATCAGGCCGAGCAGCAGCGGCGGCAGCGAGAGCAGGGTGAAGAAGGCGGCTTCGGCGGCGAGGCCGAGGATGCGGTACTCCATGCACGAGTTGACCGTGTCCTTGAGGAGCAGCCAGACCATCTTCCGCTTGGAGACGTTGCGGTAGAGGACGCGGGCCCGCTGGAGCCTGCGCCACCGGCGCCGGTCGGACCGCTCCGTCCGCTCCGGTTCCTCGCCCCGATCGCCACGGCCGGGTGTTTCGTTTGCTGCCTGCACCTCCTTACCGTATCGGCATGGCACCAAGGACCCACACCGTGACCAACCAGGCTCCCCCGCTGGTGGGGTACGACGTGTACGCGAGCGACCGGGCACTCGTCGAGGCCGTCGGACGGCACCTGCCGCCGGAGGTGGCGGCGGAGGCCGGTGAGGAGCTGACGGCCCTGGGGGTGTCGGCGGGTTCGGCGCAGGCGCTGGAGTGGGGGCGGCTCGCGAACGAGAATCCGCCGCGGCTGCGGACCCACGACCGGTACGGCCGGCGGATCGACGAGGTGGAGTTCCACCCGTCGTGGCACCGGCTGCTCGGTCGCGGCGTGGCGGCGGGGCTCAGCGGCAGCGCGTGGGGCCGGCCGGGCGGCCATGTGCGGCGGGCGGCGGCGTTCATGCTGGCCTCGCAGGTGGAGGCGGGGCACGGCTGTCCGCTGTCGATGACGCACGCGGCGGTGCCGGCGCTGCGGGCGGATCCGGAGCTCGCGGCCGAGTGGGAGCCGCTGCTCGCCTCCCGGGTGTACGAGCAGGAGCTGTGGCCGCCGCTGGAGAAGTCGGGCGTGCTGCTCGGGATGGGCATGACGGAGAAGCAGGGCGGCAGCGACGTCCGGGCGAACACGACCCGGGCGGAGCCGCTGGCGGGCGACGGCGGGTACGTCCTGACGGGGCACAAGTGGTTCTGTTCGGCGCCGATGTCGGACGGGTTCCTGGTGCTCGCGCAGGCCCCCGGCGGACTGAGCTGCTTCCTGGTGCCGCGGGTGCTGCCGGACGGCACGCGCAACCCGTTCGCGATCCAGCGCCTGAAGGACAAGCTGGGCAACCGCTCGAACGCCTCGGCGGAGGTGGAGTTCGACGGGTCGACCTGGGCCCGCCCGGTCGGTGAGGAGGGGCGCGGGCTGCACACGATCATCGGGATGGTGGCGGCGACCCGGCTCGACTGCGTGCTCGGTTCGGCGGCGCTGATGCGGCAGGCGGTCGCGCAGGCCGTGCACCACGCCTCGTACCGCGCCGCCTTCGGCGGGCTGCTCGTCGACAAGCCGCTGATGCGCAACGTGCTCGCCGATCTGGCCCTGGAGTCGGAGGCGGCGACGGTGCTGGGGATGCGGCTCGCGGCGGCGTACGACGCCGCCGACTCCGGCGCGGAGGACGAGCGGGTGCGGGAGCGGGCGCTGCTGCGGATCGCGGTGCCGGTGGCGAAGTACTGGGTGACGAAGCGGTGTACGCCGGTGGTGGCGGAGGCCCTGGAGTGCCTGGGCGGGAACGGGTACGTGGAGGAGTCGGTGCTGCCGCGGCTGCTGCGCGAGTCGCCGCTGAACTCCGTCTGGGAGGGCGCCGGGAACGTCCAGGCGCTCGACGTGCTGCGGGCGCTGCAGCGGGAGCCGGGCGCGCTGAACGCGTTCCTGACGGAGGTGGGGCGGGCGCGGGGCGCGGACCACCGGCTCGACCGGGCGATCCGGGACCTGCTGGCCGAACTGGCCGATCTGGACGGGATCGAGGCGCGGGCGCGCCGGCTCGTGGAGCGGATGGCGCGGGTGCTGCAGGGCGCGCTGCTCGTGCGGTGGGCGCCGGCGGAGGTGGCGGACGCCTTCTGCGCGTCGCGGCTCGGCGGGGACTGGGGGGCGTCGTTCGGGACGCTGCCGCACACCCTGGACCTGGGCGCGGTGGTGGAGCGGGCCCGACCGCTGGCGTGAACGCCCGTACGGAGAGCCCCTCGTTCGGGTGAGTGAGGCGCTGTGCCGCGCGTGCCAGGGGTGGACCTGAGGGGGTCGGCACGCGCGGAAAAGCCGAGGGTGGTGCTGCGCCGACACGGCACCACCCTCCGCTTCGGTTCCACCTTCGTGCACGAGGGCAGGGGTTGCCAGAGTTGCAAGGGGTTGCAGGATTACGGGAAGCACCCGGCGTGTCGCTCCGCGGAGCGGCACGATGGGCGCCTGGACCCGCGCCGCCGGGGGGCGCGCACTCAGCAGAACCGATACGGCAGCACCACCGCGACACCGCGCGCACCGCACCACGCACGCACCGCACCGCACCACACCACGCACGCACGCACGCACCGCACCACGCACCACGCACCACAGGGCCGACTACCGCACCGCGGATGGCTGGGAGGGACCGATGAACAACACCGAGCTCGACCTGAACCGGCTGGCCACGATGGACGCCGCCCAGGCGACCCGGCTGCTCCACAAGGTCCGCGAGGAGACGCTGGCCGGCCGCACCCCGCCGGTCGCGCCCCGGCGGGTCATCGACGCCTCCTGGCAGCGCATGTTCCGCCTCGGCCTCAAGCCCGACCAGGGCACCAGCAGCGTGCTGCTGCGCCGCGACGAGTTGGAGGAGCGGCGCCGCACGACCGCCCTCGGCGAGGTGATGCGCACGCTCAGCGCCGGGCTCGCACGGATCGCCGACGCCTCGATGCAGATGATGGTGGTGACGGACGAGCACGGCCGGGTGCTGTGGCGGGAGGGCAATCTGTCGGTGATGCGCCAGGCCCACGGCATCTGCCTGGAGGAGGGCGCCGCCTGGAGCGAGAGCGACACCGGGACCAACGCGGTGGGCACGGCCCTCGCGATGGGCCGCGCCGTCCAGGTGCACTCCGCCGAGCACTACGTCCAGCAGCTGCACAACTGGACCTGCGCCGCCGCCCCCGTCCACGACCCGCGCGACCAGCGTCTGCTCGGGATCGTCGACGTCAGCGGCCCGGCCTCCAGCTTCCACCCGACCACGCTCGCGCTCGTCTCCTCCGTCGCCCAGCTCGCCGAGGCCGAGATGCGGCAGCGGCACCTGCGGTCCATCGAGCGGCTCCGCTCGGTCGCCGCGCCCATCCTCTGCCGGGTCGGCGGGCGGGCCGTCGCCGTGGACCCGCACGGCTGGACGGCGGCGGTGACCGGCATGGCGCCGGTGGACCGGCTGGCGCTTCCCAAGTCCTTCCGGGCGGGACGGGTCTGGCTGCCGTCGCTCGGCATGTGCGCGGTGGAGCCGCTGCCCGGCGGCTGGCTGCTCAGGGTGGACGACGAGCCCCCGACGGCCGACCCCGCCTCCGGCGCGGCGAGCCGGGTCGTGCTCGACCTCAGCCGCCCGCGCCGCTGGACGGTCGCCGTGTCGGGCGCGGCCGGCAGCTGGTCGCAGGAGCTCAGCCCCCGGCACGCCGAACTCCTCTACGTGCTCGCCCTGCACCCGGAGGGCCGGACGGCGGCCGATCTCGCCGAGGACGTCTTCGGCGACCGGACGAGGACGGTGACGGTACGGGCCGAGATGTCCCGCGTCCGCCGCAACCTGGCCGGCGTCCTCGCCCACCGCCCGTACCGCTTCAGCGAGGAGGTCGAGGTCGTGCTGCACCGCCCGGCCCACCCCTCGGACCTGCTCCCGCAGTCGACGGCCCCGGCGGTGGTGGCCGCCCGCGCCGGGATGACGGCATGAGGCCGGCGAGGGCGGGCGGGGCGTCCGGCGCTGTCCACATCCTGGACAGCGCTGCTCGACCCGGTCGACGCTCCCGGCGCGCTCAGCTCTCGATGAACTGGTAGTCCTCGGCGATCCGGCCGTCCTCCGCCAGCACGACGAACTCGAGTCCGCCGCCGCCCGGCTCCCCGGTCTCGCCGAGCACCGCCTCCCAGCGGAACTTGATCACGTTGCCGAGGCGCTCGGCGTCCCGCGCCGCGCGGAAGGTCATGGCGCCGGGGGCCACGAACTCCTCGTATGCGCGGTTCACCCGTGCCTCCAGCTCGGCGTGGCCGCGGGCGTGCAGCTCGGGCTCGGCGAAGCCGATGGCGCGGGCGGCCTCGCGCATCTCCTGCGGCGGCTGGAGGACGTGGACGCCGTCCTCGTGCCACAGCTCCCGGACGGCGCGGCGGCGCAGCTCGGGGTCGGGCTCGTTCCAGACGGCGGCGTAGCGGTCGGCGACGGTCTGCGGGTCGGGGTACGACATGGCTGCTGCTCCCTGTTCCGGTGCGGGTGATCGGATGTGTCCAGAATCCGGACCGGGGTGCGGCCCGGCAATTCCCCGCAGGGAATGGCCCACCGGCCGCCCGCTCCGGTAGACACGGGGACGTGACGACCAGCGAGACGAGACCGATGAGCGGCGTGGGCCCGTCGCTGCGCGCGTGGCGGAGCCGGCGGCGGATGAGCCAGCTGGAGCTGGCCTCGCGGGCCGGGACCACGCAGCGGTACGTGAGCTTCATCGAGAGCGGCCGGTCGGTGCCGGGCCGGGCGATGGTGGTGCGGCTCGCCGAGTCGCTGGAGCTGCCACTGCGCGAGCGGAACGCGCTGCTCCTGGCCTCCGGCTACGCCCCCGCGTACCGCGAGTCACGGCTCGACGATCCGGCGCTCGCGCCGGTGCGCACGGCGCTGATCAGCGTGATGGAGGCGCACCAGCCGTATCCGGCGGTGATCGTGGACCGGTACGCGGACCTGGTGGCGGCCAACGCCGCCTTCGCCGCGCTGACCGCGACGGCCGATCCGGAGCTGCTGCGGGCCCCGGTGGACGTGGCCCGGCTGCTGCTGCACCCGCGCGGGCTCGCGCCCCGGATCGTGAACCTGGAGGAGTGGGCCTGGCACATCCTGGACTCGATGCGGAGCGAATCTGTCCGCAATCCGGACGAGCGGCTCACAGATCGGATCGCCGAGCTGACCGCGCTGGTCCCGGAGCGGCCCCGCGACCCCGGGCCGGAGTACGTGGGCTTCGCGGTGCCGCTGCGCCTGCGCACCGCGGAGGGGGACGAGGAGCTGCGGCTGCTGACCACCCTGACCCGGTTCGGCACGGCGTCCGACGTGACGGTGGCCGAGCTGAAGCTGGAGGCCTTCCTCCCGGCGGACGCCCGTACCGCGGAACTGCTCGCCGAGGCCGCCTCCGGCCGCAAGTGATCCCGGCGCCGGTTGCGGTAGTGATTCCGGTCCCGCCTGGCAGGAAGGCCCTGGGAATCCAGCGCTCCGCATGATGCGATAAGCCCATGAGCATCACTCTGACCACCTGGTCCCTGGAACAGACCTCGCCGTCCGACCTGCGTCCGGT
Organism: Streptomyces sp. NPDC004788; assembly: GCF_053601115.1. Lineage (NCBI taxonomy): Bacteria > Bacillati > Actinomycetota > Actinomycetes > Kitasatosporales > Streptomycetaceae > Streptomyces > Streptomyces sp. NPDC004788. The sequence continues at coordinate 5,198 of NZ_JBSGBF010000091.1, read as the reverse complement.
CCCCGCCCCCGAGGGCCGGGACCTGAGGATCGTGCGCGCCGGGGAGCCGTCGGCGGAGTTCAGCCGCTTCCTCTATACAGCGGTCGGCGGCGACATCCGGTGGACCGACCGGCTCTCCCTCACCTACGCGCAGTGGCAGGAGATCGTCGAGAAGCCGGGCGCCGAGATCTGGGTGGCGTACGAGAACGGGACGCCGGCCGGGTACGTGGAGCTGGACCCGCAGGACGACGGCGTGGTGGAGATCGTCTACTTCGGCCTGATCCCCGCGTTCCGGGGCCGAGGGATCGGCGGGCACCTCCTCTCGTACGGAGTGGAGCGCGCCTGGGACCTGGCCGAGCGCTGGCCGGAGCGGACACCGACCAAGCGCGTGTGGCTGCACACCTGCTCGCTCGACGGCGAGCACGCGATGGCGAACTACGAGCGGCGCGGCTTCCGGCTCTTCGACACCAAGGTGGAGCAGGCGGAGGAGGCCGAGACGCCGGGCCCGTGGCCGGGCGCGTACGCCTGAGCCGTGGAACCGTATGCACACAGCGCGTGAAAGGGGCCCTGAACTGGGCCCCTTTCGCGTGACCCATGCCACACCGTCTCATGAAGCGAGACACTCCTGTCCACATCCTGGACGAAGCTGGACTGGGTCCAAAGTCCCGTGACACGCTTCCGTCATGTCTGGAACTGGAACTGCCTTGGTGAGTCGGCGGCACGTCGACCTCGGCCGCATGTCCAGCGCCATCTGTTCGGCGCGCTGAGAAAACCAGCACCGCCGCACTCTTCCTGACGTCCTGTTTCGCTGCGCACTGCCGCGCCACCCTCCGACCCACGCGCGAGTGTGCAGGTCAGAGCCGCCCTCTCGCCGTCCCGAAGGACATATCGCCATGGCCGCCACCCCGGAAAACCCCACTCCCGCCACCGCCCGCCGCAAGACCGGGCGCCACCGTGGCGAGGGTCAGTGGGCCGCGGGGCACTTCACCCCGCTGAACGGCAATGAGCAGTTCAAGAAGGATGACGACGGTCTCAATGTGCGGACACGTATTGAGACGATCTACTCCAAGCGCGGTTTCGACTCCATTGACCCCAACGACCTGCGCGGACGCATGCGCTGGTGGGGCCTCTACACCCAGCGCCGCGAGGGCCTGGACGGCACCAAGACCGGTGTCCTGGAGCCGGAGGAGCTGGACGCGGAGTTCTTCATGCTCCGCGTCCGCATCGACGGCGGCCGGCTGAGCACCGAGCAGCTGCGGGTGATCGGCGAGATCTCCCAGGAGTTCGCGCGCGGCACCGCCGACATCACCGACCGGCAGAACGTCCAGTTCCACTGGATCCGGATCGAGGACGTCCCGGAGATCTGGAACCGCCTGGAGGCGGTCGGCCTGTCGACCACCGAGGCGTGCGGCGACACCCCGCGCGTCATCCTCGGCTCGCCCGTCGCCGGCATCGCCGCGGACGAGATCATCGACGGCACCCCGGCCATCGAGGAGATCTACCGCCGGATCGTCGGCAACAAGGACTTCTCCAACCTGCCCCGCAAGTTCAAGTCCGCGGTCTCCGGCTCGCCGCTGCTCGACGTGGCGCACGAGATCAACGACATCGCCTTCGTCGGCGTGAACCACCCCGAGCACGGTCCCGGCTTCGACGTCTGGGTCGGCGGCGGTCTGTCCACCAACCCCAAGCTCGGCGTGCGGCTGGGCACCTGGGTCTCGCTCGACGAGGTGCCGGACGTCTACGAGGGCGTCATCTCGATCTTCCGCGACTACGGCTACCGCCGGCTGCGCAACCGCGCCCGCCTGAAGTTCCTCGTCGCCGACTGGGGCCCGGAGAAGTTCCGCCAGGTCCTGGAGGACGAGTACCTGAAGCGCAAGCTGACGGACGGCCCCGCCCCCGAGCAGCCGGTCGGCCGGTGGCGCGACCACGTGGGCGTCCACAAGCAGAAGGACGGGCGCTTCTACGTGGGCTTCGCGCCGCGCGTCGGCCGCGTCGACGGCGCCACGCTGACGAAGATCGCCGAGATCGCCGAGGCACACGGCTCGGGCCGGGTCCGTACGACCGCCGAGCAGAAGATGCTGGTCCTGGACGTCGAGGAGGCGCAGGTCGAGTCGATCGTCTCCGCCCTGGAGGCGCTTGACCTGCGGGTCACCCCGTCGCCGTTCCGGCGCGGCACGATGGCCTGCACCGGCATCGAGTTCTGCAAGCTCGCGATCGTCGAGACGAAGGGCCGCGGCGCCTCGCTCATCGACGAACTGGAGCGCCGCCTGCCGGAGTTCGACGAGCCGATCACCATCAACATCAACGGCTGCCCGAACGCCTGCGCCCGCATCCAGGTCGCGGACATCGGTCTCAAGGGCCAGCTGGTCCTGGACGCCGACGGCAACCGGGTCGAGGGCTACCAGGTCCACCTGGGCGGCGCGCTCGGCCTGGAGGCCGGCTTCGGCCGCAAGCTCCGCGGTCACAAGGTGACCTCGGCCGAGCTCCCCGACTACGTCGAGCGGCTCCTCAAGCGCTTCCAGGAGGAGCGCGCGGACGGCGAGCGCTTCGCCACCTGGGCGGCGCGTGCCTCCGAGGAGGCGCTGTCGTGAGCGACGCACGCGCGGCCGCCGGGCCGCAGACGACGACGAAAGCCGCACCTCTGCGCCGCACGGGCGGAGAAGCGAACAAGGAGGCGCAGTGAGCGAGCGAGCCGCCCCCTTCTACTGCCCCTACTGCGGGGACGAGGACCTGCGTCCGAACGAGCAGGGCCATGGCGCCTGGGAATGCGCCGCGTGCAGCCGAGCCTTCCAGCTGAAGTTCCTGGGGCTGCTCGCCCCCGGACTTCCGGTCAACGACCCTGGGAGGAATGAGATATGACGGTCGATCAGTCTGCCGATGAGCTGACCGCGGCCGACCTGAAGGCACTCGCCGAGCAGGCCGGCCGCGAGCTGGAGGACGCCTCCGCCCTGGAGATCCTCCAGTGGGCGGCCACCACCTTCGGCAAGCGCTTCTGCGTCACCTCCTCCATGGAGGACGCGGTCGTCGCGCACCTCGCCTCGCGCGCCATGCCGGGCGTGGACGTCGTCTTCCTCGACACCGGCTACCACTTCCCCGAGACCATCGGCACCCGGGACGCCGTCGACGCCGTCATGGACGTCAACGTCATCACGATCACGCCGCGCCAGACGGTCGAGGAGCAGGACGCCGAGTACGGGCCGCGACTGCACGACCGCGACCCCGACCTGTGCTGCGCGCTGCGCAAGGTCAAGCCGCTGGAGGAGGGCCTGACCGGGTACGTCGCGTGGGCCACCGGACTGCGCCGCGACGAGTCCCCGACCCGGGCGAACACCCCGGTCGTCGGCTGGGACGAGAAGCGCCGGAAGGTGAAGATCTCCCCCATCGCCCGCTGGACCCAGGACGACGTCGACGCGTACGTCACGGAGCACGGCGTCCTCACCAACCCGCTCCTGATGGACGGTTACGCCTCCGTCGGCTGCGCACCCTGCACCCGCCGGGTCGCCGAGGGGGAGGACGCGCGGGCCGGCCGCTGGGCCGGGCGCGCCAAGACCGAGTGCGGGCTGCACGGATGACGGACACTCAGGAAACCCAGGAGAAGCACGTGACCGGTGCCACCATCTGGCTCACGGGTCTGCCGAGCGCCGGCAAGACCACCATCGCGTACGAGCTGGCCGGCCGGCTGCGGGGCGAGGGCCACCGCGTCGAGGTGCTCGACGGCGACGAGATCCGCGAGTTCCTCTCCGCGGGCCTCGGCTTCAGCCGCGAGGACCGGCACACCAACGTGCAGCGGATCGGCTTCGTGGCCGAGCTCCTCGCCTCCAACGGCGTGAAGGTGCTCGTGCCCGTCATCGCCCCGTACGAGGACAGCCGCGAGGCGGTCCGCAAGCGCCACGCCGCCGAAGGCACCGCGTACGTCGAGGTGCACGTCGCCACTCCGGTGGAGGTGTGCTCGGTGCGTGACGTGAAGGGCCTCTACGCCAAGCAGGCCGCGGGCGAGATCAGCGGTCTCACCGGCGTCGACGACCCGTACGACGAGCCGAAGAACCCCGATCTGCGGATCGAGTCCCACACCCAGACCGTGCAGGAGTCGGCAGCGACGCTCTTCACGCTGCTCACCGAGAGGGGTCTCGCATGACCACCGTCGCTCATCTCCACGAGGAGACCGACAGCCCGTTCGCGCTGTCGCACCTCGACTCCCTGGAGTCCGAGGCCGTCCACATCTTCCGTGAGGTGGCGGGCGAGTTCGAGCGGCCGGTGATCCTGTTCTCCGGCGGCAAGGACTCCATCGTCATGCTGCACCTGGCGCTGAAGGCGTTCGCCCCCGCGGCGATCCCCTTCACGCTGCTGCACGTGGACACCGGGCACAACTTCCCCGAGGTCATCGAGTACCGCGACCGCGTGGTCGCCGAGCACGGGCTGCGACTGCACGTCGCCTCCGTGCAGGAGTACATCGACCGCGGCGCGCTCAAGGAGCGCCCGGACGGCACCCGCAATCCGCTGCAGACCGTCCCGCTGACCGAGGCGATCCAGCAGCACCGCTTCGACGCCGTGTTCGGCGGCGGGCGGCGCGACGAGGAGAAGGCCCGCGCCAAGGAGCGGGTGTTCAGCCTGCGCGACGAGTTCTCGCAGTGGGACCCGCGTCGGCAGCGCCCCGAGCTGTGGCAGCTCTACAACGGCCGGCACGCCCCCGGTGAGCACGTCCGCGTGTTCCCGCTGTCCAACTGGACCGAGCTGGACGTCTGGCAGTACATCCAGCGGGAGAAGATCGCGCTTCCCGAGATCTACTTCGCGCACGAGCGCGAGGTGTTCCAGCGCAACGGCATGTGGCTGACGGCCGGCGACTGGGGCGGCCCGAAGGACACCGAGACCGTCGAGACGCGGCTGATCCGCTACCGCACGGTCGGCGACATGTCCTGCACCGGCGCGGTGGACTCCGACGCCACCACGCTGGAGGCCGTGATCACCGAGATCGCCGCGTCCCGGCTCACCGAGCGGGGCGCCACCCGGGCGGACGACAAGCTGTCCGAGGCCGCCATGGAAGACCGTAAGCGCGAGGGGTACTTCTAATGAGCACGACCACCGACCAGCCGACCGGCGGCAACGCGGAGCTCGCGGCGACCACCTTGCTGCGGTTCGCGACCGCCGGTTCCGTCGACGACGGCAAGTCCACCCTGGTGGGCCGGCTGCTCCACGACTCCAAGTCGGTCCTCGCCGACCAG
>NZ_JBSGBF010000090.1:0-32617 GCF_053601115.1 Streptomyces sp. NPDC004788 | reverse complement strand
CGTACCGCTGATGCTCGTCACCCAGCGTGGCCTCAGCCCCACGCTCGCCCGGCGCGGGCTCGGGCCGCGCGCGGACGTGTCGACCATCGTGCAGGTCGACGAGGTGGACCGGCACACCGCAGACCGGCTCGCCAACGCCGTCATGGCCACGGTGTTCGGACGGCACGGCGACGAGGGGGACCCCGGCGGCAGACTGCGGGTGGAGACGGTCTTCGACGAGGACCGGAACTCGCTCAAATTCGTGATCCTCGGCGACCTGGACACCACCGCCGACCTGCTGAAGGTTCTCGACGCACTGATCGGAGGCACCCGGTGAACGTCTTTCAGGACATCAACGGCACGCCCGTGCTGCTCTGCGCGGCCGACGGCCCGCTCGTGCAGGGCGAGCGGGACGCGACCGACCTGATAGGAGAGGGCTCCTACGGCGGGGCGGCGTGGGTGGCGGTGCCGGTGGAGCGGCTCCCGGACGACTTCTTCCGGCTGCGGACGCGAATGGCCGGTGACATCGTCCAGAAGTTCGCCCAGTACCGGGTCGGGCTGGTCGTCGTGGGCGACATATCCCGCCGCCTGGAGGCGAGTTCGGCGCTCCAGGACTTCGTCCGGGAGTGCAACCGGGGCACCCAGGTCTGGTTCGTCCCCGACACCGACGCCCTCGCCGAGCGGCTCACTCCGGCGGCCTGAGCTCCGACCGGTCAGGCTCCGCCCGGTCAGGGCCTGGCGAGTCGGCGGCCACCCGGTCAGAACCCGACCCGTCGAGTTCCGGCCCGTCGAGTTCTGGCGCGCCGACCGCACCGAAACCCGTCGCACCCAAACCCGCCGCGCCGGGGTCCAGCGCGCCGAAGTCCAGCGCGGCGAGTCGCTCCGGATCGGCCACGACCTCGATCCCGGTGATCAGGCCGTCGCCCGCCACCGCGAAGGTGAGCACCAGGCGGAGGCGGCCCAGCGGCGCCATCGCCAGGCCGACCCTCCCGTCCAGCAGGGCGAGGCCGGTGAAGCGGGCCCGGCCCATCGCCGCCATGGCGCCCTGGGCGACGGCCCGGCCGCCGGCGACGAGGATCGGTTCGGGCGTCGGGACGACCAGGCGATCGGCGTGCAGCACGACGTCCGGGTGGAGCAGGGCGACCAGGGCTTCGAAGTCGCCGCCCCGGGTCGCGGCCAGGAACGCCTCGACGACGCGCCGCTGCCGTACCGCGTCCGCCTCGGCGACCACGGCGCCGCCCTTCACCCGGCGGCGGGCGCGGCTCGCGAGCTGCCGGACGGCGGCCGGGGTGCGGTCCAGCATCGGGGCGATGTCCTCGAAGGGCACGGCGAACATGTCGTGCAGCACGAAGGCGAGCCGCTCGGCGGGGGCGAGGGTGTCGAGGACGACGAGCAGGGCGACGCCGACGGAGTCGGCCATCAGCGCCTCCGCCTCGGGATCGCCGCCGGGCCGGCCGGCGACCGCGCCGGAGCCGGCTCCGGCGCCCGTCCCGGCGTCGGGTTCGCTGAACCGGTCGTCGAGGGAGTCCTCACGACGCCGGTCACGGGACCTGAGCATGTTGAGGCAGACCCGGGACACCACGGTGGTGAGCCAGCCGCCGAGGTTCTCGACACCCGCGATTCCCGCGCTGTTCGCCCGCAGCCATGCCTCCTGCAGGGCGTCGTCGGCCTCCGCCAGCGAACCGAGCATCCGGTAGGCCACCGCACGCAGATGCCCCCGGTCCCGCTCGAACCGCTCCGTCAGCAGCCCACCGTCACCCGACACGCCTGCCCCCACTCCCCGTTGTGAACGCCTCATGAAAGCACGGGCGTTCAGACCCCGCTCACCGGGGTTCCCTGGTGGTAGTAGAGCCGCCAGCCGGTATCGCCCCCGCCCTTGCGCCAGATCGAGCTGCGACGCGCCCGGCGGCCGGCGATCTCGGTCTCGTACGTCAGATGGACGAGGTGAGGGGCGAGGAGGACCCCGCGCATGCCGGAGGCCTCGATGCGCGGGCTGTCCGCGCCCGTGCCGTGCAGTGTGGGCAGGGCCGCGAGCATCTCCTCGTACGTCCAGCGCCGCCCCGAGGCACCGACCTCGACGAACTCGGGGTCGAACAGTCGGGGGGCCTCGGCCGACACCCGGACGTCGGGGTCCAGCAGCCGCAGTTCGCCGTCCACGGCCGCGACGATCGCGGCCCGCTCCTCGGCGTTCTCGCCGCCGTGGTCGATGGTGTCGTTCGTGTCGATCATGGACGGATCATCTCCCGCTCCGGGATGCGCGGCAACGAATTCGGTACCGACGGGTAGGCGTGCGGCTCGTCTTGCTATACCTTCCGACCAACGGCTTGCTAGACACCGCGTCTAACAAGCGCCGGAAACGCGACCGATCCCGTCCCGAGGGTTTCAAGGAGCCGCACCATGGCCAACACCACCGTCCAGCCGGCGGACCAGGCCCAGGACCAGAAGCAGCCCGAGCGCGAGGCGGCCCGCCGCCTCCTCGAGTCCTCCGCCAAGCTCTCCTACGACCCCGCCACCGAGGTGGACTGGGACACCCCGCTCGACGAGGACCACCACGGGATGAGCCCGGAGTGGAGCACCCTCTACGGCACCCGCTACTGGCAGGAACTGACCGAGGCCCAGCGCAAGGAGCTGACCCGGCAGGAGTCCGCGTGCGTGGCCAGCACGGGCATCTGGTTCGAGATGATCCTGCAGCAGATGGTGCTGCGCGACATGTACGCGAAGGACCCGACCGACCCGCGGTTCCAGTGGGCGCTGACGGAGATCGCCGACGAGTGCCGGCACTCGATCATGTTCGGGCGGGGCGCGGCCAAGCTGCGCGCCCCCGCCTACCGCCCGGCGCGCTGGGTCGTCGAACTCGGGCGCGCGTTCAAGACCCTGGCCGTCGGCGAGGCCGCGTACGCCTCGATCCTCGTCGCCGAGGAGGTCCTCGACGTCATGCAGCGCGACTGGATGCGCGACGAGCGGGTGGCGCCCTTCATCCGGACCATCAACAACATCCATGTCGTCGAGGAGTCCCGGCACATGAGGTTCGCCCGCGAGGAGACCCGCGCCCGGCTGCGCAAGGCCGGCCCCGTGCGCCGTCATGTCCAGGCGCTCGTCGTCTCCCTCGCCTCGTACTTCATCGTCACCAGCATGGTCAGCCGGGAGGTGTACGCGAACGCCGGTCTCGACGTCGAGCGGGCGCTCGCCGAGGCGAAGGCCAACGAGCACCACAAGTCGCTGATGCGGTCGAGCTGCGCGGGCCTGATGGAGTTCCTGTCCTCGGCGCGGCTGCTCACCCGGCCGGCGACCGCCGTCTACAGGCGCGCGCACCTCATATGACCGCACCTCACATGAGTCCGCACCTCATATGAGTCCACTCCGTGCCTCATCCGAGTCCGCCCCTCATCCGAGCCATCCGCAACCATCCGTCCCGGAGCCCCGCGAGCTGACGACGACATGACCTACGCCATCACCCAGACCTGCTGCAACGACGCCACGTGCATCGCCGTCTGCCCCGTCAACTGCATCCATCCGACGCCCGACGAGCCGGACTTCGGCCGTACCGAGATGCTCTACATCGACCCCGGGTCCTGCATCGACTGCGGCGCCTGCGCCGACGCCTGCCCGGTCGACGCGATCTTCCCGGCCGACGCCCTGGCGGCCGCCGGGCAGGAGGAGTACGCGGCGGTCAACGCGGCCTTCTACGAGGAGCGCGCGCCGCGCCCGGTGCCCGAGGGCGTGCCGACGTTCCACGCCTGGGGCGCGCCGTCGTTCGAGCGGAGCCTGCCCGCCGACTTCGCGCCGATCCGGGTCGCGGTCGTCGGCACGGGCCCGGCCGGCATGTACGCCGCCGAGGACCTGCTGCTGCACACCGACGCCGAGGTGACCCTGGTCGACCGGCTGCCGGTGGCGGGCGGACTGGTCCGGTACGGCGTGGCGCCCGACCATCCCGCGACCAAGCGCATCGGCGACACCTTCGCCCGCTTCCACACCCATCCGCGGGTCCGGATGTACCTGGGCGTCGACGTCGGTACGGACCTCACGGCGGCGGAACTGGCCGCGCACCACGACGCCGTGGTGTACGCGGTCGGCGCGGCCGGCGACCGGCGGCTCGGCGTGCCGGGCGAGGAACTGCCGTGCAGCGTCGCGGCGACGGACTTCGTCGCCTGGTACAACGCGCACCCCGAGGTCGCGCCGGACGCGATCGACCTGTCGGAGACCGAGCGGGTGGTCGTGGTCGGCACCGGCAACGTCGCCCTGGACGTCGCCCGCATCCTCGTCACCGACCCGGACGCCCTTGCCGCGACGGACATCGCGGACCACGCGCTGGCCGCGCTGCGGGCCTCCGCCGTACGCGAGGTGGTGCTGCTCGCGCGGCGCGGCCCCGAGGACGCCTCCTGTACGGCGCCCGAACTCCTCGCCCTCGGACGACTGCCGGACGTCCGCCTCGTCGTGGACGACCACGACCCGCGGATCGGGGCCGCGATCGACGCCGCCGGGCCGCGGGACAAGGCGGCGCCGCTGTGGGGCGCGGTCCGTGAGCGGGTGGACTGGAGCGGGCGGCCGGGGGCCGGGGGTGCCGAGCGGCGGATCGTGTTCCGCTTCCACTCGGCCCCCGAGGAGATCGAGGCCGGCGCCGTGCGGGTGACGGGCGAGGGCGGTCCGGTCACCGTCCCGGCCGGCATGGTGCTGCGTGCGGTCGGCTATCGCGGACGCCCGGTGGCCGGGCTGCCCTTCGACGAGGCGGCCGGCACGGTCCCGCACGCCGGTGGGCGGGTCGAGGGCCGGCCCGGCGCCTATGTCGTCGGCTGGATCAAGCGCGGCCCGTCCGGCGGTATCGGCGCCAACCGCACCTGCGCGGCGGAGACCGTGGGCACGCTCCTGGCCGACGCCGTCGCCGGCTCCCTGCCCGCGCCCACCGGCGGCGCCCGCGCCTTCGACCGGCTGGTACGGGGTCGCGCCCGGCACGTGGTCGACGCGCGGGGTCTCGCCGCCATCGAGCGCGCCGAACGGGCCCGCGGCGAGGAGAGCGGCCGCCCGCGGGTCAAGCTGGGAACCGTACCGGAGCTGGTCGCGGCGGCGCGGGCCCGCCGTCGGCTGTCGCGCTGAGCCACCTCGGCGCGGCACGGTCGGCTGCTCGGACCACAGCTCGCTGGACAACTCGTACCACTGCTCGGACGGGAGGCGCCGAGGGGCGCGGGGGGGGTCAGACCAGCACCCCTCGGCGTGTCACCCGTTATCGGCAGGTTGATGCCGATATGAGTGCGAAGCATGAGTGAACAGTCAGCTGTGGTGGTGGGTGTCGACGGTTCCGAGCACAGCCTGCGGGCCCTGGAGTGGGCCCTGCACACCGCGCGGAGCCTGGGCGCCCCGCTCACCGTCGCCCATGTCCGCCCCGAGGCGCTGCAGCTCGGCAGCGCCCGGATCGCGTCGCTCGGCCCGGCGCCGGAGATCCCCGACACCGTGGTGGACGCGCTGGCAAAGGAGGTCGGGCCACGGGCCGAGGGGCTCGACGTGCGATACGAGTCGCTGGACGGCTCCGTCGTCGACGCCCTGGTCAGGGCCGCGGCGGGCGCCCAGCTCCTGGTGGTCGGCTCGCGCGGGCGAGGCGGCTTCAAGAGCCTGCTGATCGGGTCCACCAGCCGCGCGCTCGCCGCCTCGGCGCCGTGCCCGCTGGTCGTCGTACCCCACGAGGCCAGGGCCGCGTCCCTGGACACCGGGGCGCAGGCGGGCCGGGTGCTGCTCGGACTGCATCCCGAGGAGACCGCGGACGAGGTCGTCGACTTCGCGTTCCGGGCGGCGCGGCGGCGCGGGGTGGCACTGGAGGTGGTGACCGCCTACCCCGTACCGCCCTCCCCCGCCCTGCTCATCGGCGCTCCCGCTCCGGCCCTGCAGGTGCCGCCGCCGATGCCCGACGAGACGCCAGAGCTCGTCGAGACGACGAGCCGGCACCAGGAGGAGCGGCTGCGGCCGTTCGCCGAGCGCTATCCGGGGGTCGAGGTGGTCCCGGCCGTCACTCCGGCCGACGCGGCCGGACGCCTCGTGGACGACTCCCAGGAAGCGGGCCTCCTCGTCGTGGGCCGGCATCGCAGGCACCACGTCGAGACCCTGCTCGTCGGCTCGGTCGCGCATGCCGTGCTGCACCACGCGGCCTGCCCGGTCGCGATCGTGCCGCCGGCGCCGGCGTCCTGACCGGCACGCCCCCTACCGCCGGGGCGGAAATGCCTCGTTTTCACCTCTTCGGGTGATGCCGGATGTGGAGAAACGTGTCTGCCTGCGTAAGGGCCGGGAACCTCGACGAACGGGGGCCGATCCAGTGGAGCGTGTCCATGCATCTGATCCGACGCGGCGATCCGAACCTGGCCGTCCGGTCGAGCGAGGGCCGGACCACGGTCGAGCTGTACGGCGAGCTCGACCTGGTCCTGGTGCAACGCGTCCGACCCGAACTCGACGTCCTGACCCGCGAAGCGCCGGCGCTCACCGTCGACCTGCGCCACCTCACGTTCTGCGACGCGTCGGGCCTCGGGCTCCTGGTCCGCTGCGCCCAGCGCGTCCGCGCACGCGGCGCGGCCTGGCACCTGATCTGCGACCAGCCGACGATCCTCCGTCTGATCCGCCTCACCGCCCTCGACGACGTCCTCGCCCCCGCCCCGCCGCCGCCCCCGCCCCCGGCCTCGTGCGCCCGCCCACCGGGGCCGCGGACGGGAGTGCCGCGGAGGCTTCGGGTGTGAGGAGCGGGCACGCTCGGTCCGCCCGGACGGGATGCCGGCGCACGGCCGGGCGAAGCGGCACGGCCGCCGGCGGACACCGCCGCCCGCGCGGCGAGCGCCACGCCGGCGGCGGAGCGGGCGCAGCCGCGGGGCATGCCTTGCCCCGCCGCGGGCGGGCCCGGCCGGGGACCCGCCCGCGGTGCGGTGTCGCTCAGGCCGGCAGCAGCTCGCCCGCGCCTCCGTGCTCGTGCGTGCCGCCCGGGAACGGATTCGGGAGCGGCGCCGGCGGGCGCATGCCCGGGAGGCGGAGTTCGATGATGCTGCGGACGGCGGACCACTCCTCGTCGAGGATGGAGTAGAAGGCCGTGTCGCGGACGACTCCGTCCAGGCCGCGCGAGTGGGCCCGGCGGACGCCCTCGCAGGTGGCGCCGAGGCGTTCGATGGCGACCCGGGAGCGGGTGTTGCGGGCGTCGGCGCGCATGGAGATGCGGCGGACGCCCCAGGTCTCGAACGCGTGGCGCAGCATGAGGTACTTGGCCTCGGTGTTGACGCCGGTGCCGCGCGCCTCGCTGGAGATCCAGGTGTTGCCGATCTCGGCGGCGTCGGGCACCGCCGTGAGCGGGTCCCCGTGCGGCACGCCGGTGGTCGGCGGCCACACCAGGGGACCGCGCCAGTAGTCGAGTTCCAGGAAGCGGGTCGACCCGAGCACTCGCCCGTTCCGTGGGTTCACCAGGGCGAAGGCCAGCGACCGACCCGCCGCCTGTTCCTCGAGGGCGCGGGCGATGTAGTCGCAGGAAGCATCAAGGCCGTGGGGCACGGCGGTGTAGGCATAGGCCGCACGATCCAGTGCGCCCGCCCAGGCGATGCCCTCGGCGTGGCGCATGGCCAGCGGTTCCAGGCGCACGGTGCGCCCGGCAAGGACTACAGGTACTGGCACGGAACCTCGGGTCTTTCCAAGGGCAGGGGTCATCGCACGCCGGATCGCGGCGAGGATGAAAGGGAGGGGTTCCCGCATGGTGCCGCCCCCTTCGCCGAAATGGCAAAAAGGCAAGGGAAACGGTTCGTCACCGGTGCGGGGAGGAACAGTATGCAGCCCCGAGCGCTCCGAGAACAGAACCCCACACGAACCCGGGCTCACAGCTGGGTGAATGTCCGGTTTACCCCTATCCCCCGTTCGGCCCAGCACGGCCGCCGCGAGGCCCTGCCCGAGGCCCTAGGAAGCGGCGTCCGCGCAGGTCGGATGGCCCCAGCCGGTCGCGTTCTTCGTGATCGTCGCGCCCTTCTCGTACGGCTGTCCGCAGCGGCACCTGCCGGGGAAACGGGCCTTGAGGGTGGGGGCGGACGTGCCGGAGCCGGTACGGCGGGTGGCGGCGCCACCGGAGGCGTTGGCGCGCCGGGGGGCGCGCTTGGCACCGGCGGGGCGCGCGGAGCCCGGCTCGGGCGGGGGCAGCGGCGAGCCGGCGGCGGATCCGGCGGGCTCCTGGCTGCGCGCGGTGTGGCTGGCGGCGCGGTCCGCGGCGTCGTTGAGCGGGTCGCCGTCGACCTGGTGGGCGGGCGTGTAGACGAACTCGACGCGCCGGTCGGCGAGCAGCTCGTCGATCCGGACCACCAGCTCCTTGTTGGCCACGGGCGTGCCGGCGGCGGTCTTCCAGCCCTTGCGGCGCCAGCCGGGAAGCCAGGTGGTGACGGCCTTCATCGCGTACTGCGAGTCCATCCGCACCTCGGCGGGCACGGCGGGGTCGAGGCGCTCCAGGAGGCGGAGGAGCGCGGTGAGTTCGGCCACGTTGTTGGTCGCCGTGCCGAGCGGGCCGGCCTCCCAGTGCGCGACTCCGCCGTCCTCGTCGCCGATGACCCAGGCCCAGGCCGCGGGCCCGGGGTTGCCCTTGGAGGCGCCGTCGCACGCCGCGATGATCTTCTCTGTCATCCCTCGATCCTGACATGTCCCGGGGCGTGTCCCTGACCATGGCGGGGCACACCGCGCCCGCGGCCGCCCTGAGCCGGTGACATCGCGGATCGGGGGCGCGAGCGCCCCTACGCGAGCCCCGCCACGCCCGCGAGGAGCGCGTCGCGCCCGATGGCGTCGGTGCGGGTCGCGGGCACGGTGCAGGCGTACGCGCCGGCCACGGCGCCGTACAGGGCGCAGGTGCGGACGGGCGCGCCGGAGAGCCAGGCGTACAGGAAGCCGGCGGCGAAGGCGTCCCCGGCGCCGTTGCTGTCGACGACGGGTGCGGGCGGGGTGACGGCGGGGATGTGGACCGGCTCCGCGCCCGCGCCGGTCAGCAGGTGGGCCCCGGCCGCCCCGGCGGTGGCGACGACCACGGAGGCGCGGCCGTGCTCGGCGATGTGCCGGAGGGTGCGTTCCGGGTCGTCGAGGGCGGCGGCGGAGAGGAAGACGACGTCGGCCTCGTACGCGAAGGGCCGGTGGTAGTCGTCGCGGCCGTCCCAGTCGTGCAGGTCGGTCGAGAGGGTCACGCCCGCGTCGTGCAGCAGGGGCAGGGCGTGGGCGCAGGGCTGGGTGAGGGAGACATGGGCGTGACCGCTCCGGGCGGCCAGGGCCTTGACGGTCTCCGGGGGCAGCCGGTCGGCCTCGTGGCCGCGCGTGGCGTCGTAGAGGGAGAGCCGGCGTCCGTCGGGGTCGACGAGGTTGACGGCCCGCTTGGTGCCGGCGGGCTGGTGGACCTCGGTGAGCGGGATGCCCTGGTCGCGGTGGAAGGCGCGGACGAGTTCGCCCTCGGGGTCGGCGCCGAGCATGTCGAGGTGGTGGGTGCGCAGGCCCAAGCGGTGCAGCCCGAGGGCGACGAAGTCGCCGGTCTGCCCCGCCCGGGTCTGGATCCCGGGCCGGATCATGTGGCTGTCCGCGAGCGGCACCGGCAGCTCGGGGACGTACACGATCGTGTCGACCCCCGCCCCGCCGAGGACGAGGACGTCGATGTCGTCGCTGTCGTCGACGTCGAGGCCGGGGTCGAGGTCGGTGCCGGTGCCGGGTTCGCTCATGCGGGCAGTCAAGCAGCGGCCCCAGCGGGTCGCAAGATCTTGCAACGGCTTTCCGCAAGATCACACCGGAGCCCCGGAATCAGCGCGCCAGTCGGCCCTCCAGCCACTGGAGCACCTCGGGGGTCACCGGGTCGGTGATGTCCGCGAACTCGGTGTGCTTCTTGAGGAACTTCGCCACATACGGACAGACCGGCACGATCCGCATGCCTGCGGCCCGGACGTCGTTCAGGGCCTGCTCGACCAGGATCGAGGCGAGGCCGCGGCCCGCGTAGGCGTCGTCGGTCTCCGTGTGGAAGAAGACCCTGCGGTCCTCGCGGTCGCGGTACGCCGTCAGTCCGGCCCGCTTGCCGTCGACGAGGATCTCGTAGCGGTGCCGGGCGTCGTTGCGGCGGACGACGGGGGCGGCGGCGTCCTGCCGGGCCTGCGCCTGGCCCTCGGTCGGGGCCTCGGTCGGAGCCTCGTTCCCGGTCTGAGCCTTGGTCTGAGCCTCGGCCTGGGCCTCGGTCTGGGACTGGTCCTCGGTCTGAGACATGACAAGCCTTTCGGTGGGTGGCATGCGCACCGCGGCACGCACGGTCGGGGCAGCGAAGCGGCGGCCGGGTGGCCGCCGCGGAGATCGGCTGTCGCTCAACGTATGCGTCTCGCGTGGTGCCCGACGACTCAGGGTGCGGACCGACCGCGACCCGTAGACGGAGAGGACCGGCCTCGGGCGCGGAGACGGGCCTCCACGCGGCCGTCGACGATCCGTGTGTCGAAGACGGGCTGCGGGGCCGTGGCCGGGCCGGTGACGTTCCAGCCGTCTTCGAGACGGAAGGTGCTGCCGTGCCAGGGACAGACCAGGCAGCCGTCGACGACCTCGCCGTCGGCCAGCGGGCCCGCCATGTGACTGCACCGTTCCGCCAGCACACGCGCCGTGCCGTCGGCCACGCGGACGACGACCACCGCCACCTCGCCGACGTGCCCGCGGCGCAGCCGACCGACCGGAAGGTCGGCCAGAGCCGCGACCGGGTGCCAGTCGGCCGGGGCGAGGGCGGAGACCTGCTCGGCGTGGTTGGCCCCGGCGGCCTGCCGGTACGCGAGGTGCCCTCCGATGGCGCCGCCCACCCCGACCGCGGTGAGCCCGCCGAAGCCCCAGAGCCGGCCGCGCCAGTGGTGCCCGCGACACCTGGCCGTGAGGGACACGGCGTAGCAGACCACGCCCGTGATGTTGGCCGCGGCGTGCACGAGTCCGACGCGGAGCTGCGGGCGCCGCATCTCGGCCCAGTCGACCCAGCCGGCGACGGCCGCCGGCCCCGCCCCGGCGAGCCCCGCGCCGACGAGCACCCGCGCCGCGCGGTGACCGCCCGGGACGAGGTCGAGCACGGCGGCCGACAGCCAGGCCCCGAGCGGGAACTGCACGAGAAGGGGATGTACGGGGTGGCCCAGCCACCGGCCGTGCAGGGCGTCGCGCGCCGGGCCGAGCGGCAGCGCCCGTACGGCTCCGCGCAGGGCGTCGGCGAGGCCGTCGGCCCACGCGGAGTCCTCCAGCCGGTCCATCGCCCTCAGCACGCGGCCGGGCCCGTCATCGGAGGGAAGGGCCGACCGCAGGGGACTCGGAATGCTCTTCATGCCCCGCGTGTAACCCGGTGGCGGCACCCGAAACGGCGTCCGAGCGTCGGTGCGAGCGCGAGTGCCGGTGCCGTGCCGCCAGGTTCGCCACCTCGGCCCGGACGCGTCGCGGTCGGAGCGATCCGGCCGGCGATGGCCGCGATGTCTGTTCCGGCGCGGCCCGGGTAGCCGCCGTGCGAGAACGGGAAGGGGGAAGCAACCATCATGCGCACGCACACGAAGAAGCGAAGGGCCGGCCACAGGGCCGGCCGGGTCCGACACAGGCTCACGGACGACGAGTTCCGGGCGCTGATGCGGGAGGCCAGCGCAGAGACCCGCCGCCGGTTCCTCGGCAACCCACCCGCGGGAGAGGCCGACTTCGCGCTGCGCACGCAGCACGCCGAGTTCGGCGCGGCGGCCCACTGAGGCCGCTGCGGCGACGCCCGGCGCCTCCGGCGCCCGGGCGGTGAGGACCGTTTCGCCTTTCGGTCGGTGGGCAACCGCGGGAGGCAGAGCCCGTCACAGCCAAGGGGGCCGGGTCATGTCCACAGGAACACTTCTGGCCATCGTCATCCCGATCGCGGTGGTGATCGTCCTGGTCGCTGTAGCGATCGCCCTGGACCGGCGCAGACGGCGCCGGCTGCGGGAGCGCTTCGGCTCCGAGTACGACCGCACGGTCGACGAGGCGGGCAGCCGCCGGGCGGCCGAGCACGACCTCGGCAGCCGTGAGAAGCGTCATGAATCCCTCGACATCCGGCCACTCGACCCCGGCGTGAGGGACCGTTACGCCCAGGAATGGCGCGGGGTGCAGGAGCAGTTCGTCGACCGCCCCGAGTCGGCGGTCCACGACGCGGACCGGCTGGTGACCGCCCTCATGCACGAGCGCGGCTATCCCACGGACGACTTCGAGCAGCGGGCCAGGGACCTGTCGGTCGAGCACGGCCGCACCCTGGAGCACTACCGCGCGGCGCACGAGGTCAACCGGCTCAGCTCGGACCACCGGGCCACCACCGAGCAGCTGCGCGGAGCGATGATCCACTACCGGGTCCTCTTCGACGAGCTGCTCTCCGACGGCAACCGGCCGGGCTCCGGCCGGTCCTGAGAGGCGGACTCCGCCATGCACGACAACGACACACCCGAACGGTCGGACAGCAGCAGCCTGTCGACCGACGACATCGCCCGCTCGTCCGAGCGCGAAGGCGGCCCCGGTACGGGCAGGGGGCCCGAGGCACCGACGCGGCACCCACGTACCCCGGGGAAGCCATCGACACCGGCGGCCCGGGCCTCTCCGGCCGGGAAGGTGAGGGAGACAGGGACAGCGGCACGGAGAGCGGTTCTGCCACGGCCGCCGAGGGGGACGGCTCGGCCGACGAGTCGCCGCGGCTGATGGGTCCCGGGGACGAGGAGAGCTTCCGTACGCGCTGGCACGAACTGCAGAGCATGTTCGTGGACGACCCGCGCCAGGCCGTGCACGAGGCCGACACCCTCGTGGCGGACGTGATGCAGAAGCTGGCCGCCACCTTCGCCGACCACCGCAGGTCCCTCGAAGGGCAGTGGCGGAAGGGTGAGGACGTCGACACCGAGAGCCTTCGGACGGCCCTGCGCCGGTACCGCTCCTTCTTCCAACGGCTGCTGAGCACCGGGGTCGACCGGGAAACGGCGGAGTCCGGCGCGGGCGGCGCCGCCGGGCGCGAGCGCGCGACCGAGTGAGTGAGCTTGAGTGAGTGAGCTTGAGTGAGTGAGTGAGTGGAGGGTCCATGGTGACGAGCGACCATGACACGTCGCGGGATCCGGGAGCGCGCCGTCCCGAACCGCCGCAGCCTGAGCAGTCCCAGCCGTACCCGGGCAGCGGGGAGCGGATGCGGCCCGAGCCCGACCACGGTGAGGACTCCTACCGGGGAGCCGGCCGCCTGAGGGACCGGGTCGCGCTCATCACCGGAGCGGACTCCGGGATCGGCCGGGCCGTCGCCGTGGCCTTCGCCCGCGAGGGCGCCGACGTGGCGTTCTGCCACCTGCCCGAGGAGCAGGACGACGCCGACACCACCGCCGCCCTGATCGAGGACGCCGGACGGCGCGCCCTGCCCATGGCCGGCGACCTGCGCGACGGGGCGTTCTGCACGGATCTGGTGGACCGCTGCGTCGCCGATCTCGGGGGCCTGGACGTGCTGGTGAACAACGCCGCCTACCAGATGTCCCAGCCCGACGGGCTCGCCGCGATCAGCGACGAGCAGTTCGACCGGGTGATGCGCACCAACCTGTACGGGATGTTCTGGCTGACCCGTGCCGCGCTGGCGCACCTGCGGCCCGGCGCCGCGATCATCAACAGCGCCTCGGTGCAGGCGTACAAGCCCAGCCCGCACCTGCTGGACTACGCGATGACGAAGGCGGCGATCGTGGCCTTCACGCACGGCCTGGCCCAGCAGCTCGCGCCGGAGGGTATCCGGGTCAACGCGGTGGCACCGGGGCCGGTGTGGACGCCGCTGATCCCGGCCACCATGGGCGAGGAGAAGGTCGCGCACTTCGGCGAGCAGTCCCCGCTGGGGCGCGCCGCCCAGCCCGCCGAGATGGCCCCCGCCTATGTCTTCCTGGCCTCCCCGCAGGCCTCGTACATCACGGGCGAGATCCTCAACGCGACCGGCGGGACCCCGCTGCCGTGACGGTTGTCCGGCCCCGCAACGTACATCCGCCCTCACATCGTGTGTGAGGGCGGATGTACGTCTGCGGGGCCGGCGGTCACTCTACGGGGGCGGCGGTCACGGGGCCCGCCTGTCTTCTGCCGCCCGCGTGCCGCGGCGGTCGTCGTCGTCCTCGTCGGCCTTGGCCCGGACGTCCGGTGGCGTCGGCGAGGTGATGTTCCGCTGCCTCGAGGACCGCTCCCGCGTCGCCTCGTCCACCTGCGGGGTGTCGTCGCTCTGCCGTTGCGTGTCCTTCTTGTCGGCGGTGGCCATGGCGTCCCTCCTCCGCTCGGATCGGCCCGGCCCGGGTGCGCCGGGCTGAGCCCGATGCGCACTCGGCGTCCGAGCCGACGATCTGTTCACCACCCGTACCAGCGGCGGCCTCCCGCCGCGCCGTGCACGAAGAAACCGAGGACCCACAGCACGAGGACCGCCAGGGCGATCCACCACAGGACGTGCACGGCGAAACCCGCTCCGCCCAGTATCAGCGCCAGGATCAGGACCGCGATCAGAACCGCCATGGCACTCTCCTTTCCTGTCCTTTCTGCTTCCTGCCCTCCTGCTGGCAGCGTCTGCCCTGTTCCGGAATGCCGACACATCCGGATATCTACACCGGCGCCACCCGGCCGCGACCTGGACGCGGCCCGAGCCCGCCCGCACCGCCGAAGTGCAGGGGTGAACGGGGCACGGCCGGGTAGTCGCGGCACCGAAGCGAGGAGTAGGCCATGAAGATCCTGACGATGGGGGTCGAGGAGGAGTTCGTCCTCGTGGACCGGTCCAGCCGAGCCGCGGTCGGGCGTGCGCCACGGGTGATCGCCGCCGCCGCCGAGGTACTCGGCGAGCAGGTGCAGAAGGAGTTCTTCAACGCGCAGATCGAGACCACGTCCCAACCCACGGCCTCGTGCCGCGATCTGCGCGAAGAGCTGGTCTGGCTGCGGGGGGTGGTCACCGAGGCCGCCCGGACGGAGAACTGTCTGCCCGTCGCGAGCGGCACCTCCGTGGTGCCGCCGGAGGCCCCGCTGACCGTGACCGACACCGACCGCTACCAGCAGATGGCCCGCCGCTTCGCCACCCGGTTCAGTCCGGTCGACGGCCTGGTGTGCGGCTGTCACGTCCACGTGGGGACGCTCGACCGCGACCTCGCGCTCGCCCTGTCCCGGCGCATGGCCCCGTGGCTGCCCGTCCTGCAGGCCCTCATGTCCAACTCGCCCTTCGCGCGCCGCCGTGACACCGGCTTCGACAGCTGGCGCTCCGTCGAGTACGCGAGCTGGCCCACCGTCGGCCCCGCGCCTGACCTCGACGAGGCCGGCTACCTCTCCCACGTGGCCGAGTTGGTGCGTACCGGCACGCTGATGGACCGGCGCATGCTGTACTGGCACGCCCGGCCGTCGGAGCACGTGCCCACGCTGGAGATCCGTGTCGGCGACGCCAACGCCGACGTGGGGACCGTGGTCATGCTCGCCGCACTCGTCCGGGCCCTCGCGACCGTCCTGCTGGCGGAGGAGGCCGAAGGCCGGCCCGTGCCGCGCGTCCCGCTCCGCCGGCTCCTGCTGGCGCACGAACTCGCCGCCTGGCACGGGCTGTCCGGCTACGGCATCGACCCGTGCACGGGCCGGGAGCGGCCCGCCACCGACCTGGTCGAGGGGCTGCTGCGCCGGACCCGCCCCGCGCTCGACGCCGCCGGGGACACGGAGCGCGTGCTGCGTCAGTGGCGCCGCGTCCAGGCGCACGGCGGCGGGGCGACCCGCCAGCGCACCGCCTTCCGCCGGCAGGGCCGGCTCACCGACGTGGTGGACGCGCTCGCCGGGCTCACCGTGGCCAGCTGATACCGAAGCCACCGCACCAGCCTGTCGTGCGTGCGCGCGTCCGGGGGTGTGTGCGGGCGCGGGACACGGGCACCCGCGAGGAATGAGCACCATGGGAATGATCAGACCGCCCGGTGTCTACGCCCCCCAGGGCGACACGGTCCTGCTCCTGCGAAGCCTCGCCCGTGAACCCCTGAAGCCCGGCGCGCGCACCCTCGACCTGTGCACCGGCACCGGGATCCTCGCCGTCGCCGCGGCCCGCCGCGGAGCCGAGGCGACCGCGTCCGACATCTCGCGGTCCGCGGCCGCGGCGGCCCGGTCCAACGCTCTGCTGCACGGCTGCCACGTCCGCGTCCTGACCGGGGACCTCGCCGTGCCGGTGTCCGGCGAGCGCTTCGACCTCGTCACCGTCAACCCGCCGTACGTGCCCGCCGCGGCGCCGGATGTGCCCGCCCGCGGTCGGCGCCGGGCCTGGGACGCCGGGCCGGACGGGCGGCTGCTGCTCGACCGGATCTGCCGCATCGCCCCGACGCTCCTCGCCCCCGGCGGCGTGCTGCTCCTCGTCCAGTCCTCGCTCAGCGGAATCGGCGCCAGCCTGGCCGCCCTGCGCGCGGCGGGGCTGCGCGCCCGGGTCGTCACCCGGCGCGTCCAGCCCTTCGGCCCGGTGATGGAGGCGCGCGCCGACTGGTTCGAGCGGCGTGGCCTGGTCGCGCGGGGAACGCGCGTCGAGGAGCTGGTGGTGATCCGCGCGGTCCGCGACGCCGCCACGGTCGGCCGGGCCGGGACCGGCACCAGCCCGCTGTCCCGGCTACGGGGCTGACTCCGCGCGGGCCCGGGCCGGCCTCTGCGGGCCGACCCGGGCGGGCGCAGCCCGTGCCGGGCCCTTCAGCACCTTCCGGCCCGAGGGGGACCCTAGAGCCCTCAGGTCCGAGGGGAACCCTGGAGCCCTCAGGTGCAGCCCAGGAGCCTTCAGGTCCGGAGGGAACCCTCAGGTGTGAGGCGCTCCGGGGGACTCCCCGGGCGCGTCCGGGAGCGGGCCCGGGTAGGGGCCCGGCCGCTCGGGCGGCTCCGGTTCGGCCGACGGCGGTGCCTCGCCCGTGCTGTCGACGGGACGCAGCCGGCCGCGCCAGCCGCTGTCGGTGCTGTCGCTCTCCTCGACGTACTGCTTGAAGCGCTGCAGGTCGCCGCGGACCCGTTCCTCGACGAAGCCCAGGGCGTAACCGGCCTGCTCGACGATCCCCTGCGGCTCGACCTCCATGGCCAGGCTCACCCGCGTGTGCGCGTCGTCGAGGCGCTGGAAGGACACGACACCCTTCTGCTTCACGCCGTCGCCCACCGTGCGCCAGGAGATGCGCTCGTCGGGCAGCTGGTCGACGATCTCCGTGTCGAACTCGCGGGCCACGCCCGCCACCCGGGTGCGCCAGTGGCAGAGGCGGTCATCGAGCTGGCGGACCTCCTCGACACCGTCCATGAAGCGGGGAAACTCCTCGAACCGTGTCCACTGCCCGTAGACGGCGTGCAGCGGGGCAGTGACCCTGATCGACTCCTGCACCATGCTCATGGTGTCCTCCTCGGGGCGGTCTTGCGCACGGCGGGAATCGCCCGTGGACGCGTCCGCGGACGTCGGCGACTCCCTCTTCGCTCCTGCGACTGCCCCTTCCCACGGCGCGCACGCGCCCGGTGCCCGGCGTGCCCTGCCCGCGCCCGCGCCCGGCTCGGCGCTCAGCGCGCACCGGAGCATGATCCGGACCGAAAGGGGCACCCGCCATGGCATCGTTCCCGCCGAGCGGAGGTGCGTCGTGAAACCCACAGAACACCGTGACGGGTCCGCGCACCCCCTGCCCTCGCGGGCCGCCGCGCGGATCACTCCCATGGCGGACGGGCCGCTGCTGGTCGAGGGCCCCGTGGAGATCGTGCTGGCCGACGGAACGGTCTGCCGCAGCGATCGTCCGGTGGTCGCCCTGTGCAGATGCCGGCGCAGCCTCAGGGAGCCGTTCTGCGACACCAGCCACCGCCACCGCGCGCGGCACCAGGGACCCGACACGAGGAGGCCGCGCCGTGACGACGACAGCCCCGAGCCGTAGGACGGAGCACGGCCGCCAGGCCGGCGGTCCGGAACTGCCCCCGCCCCGCGGGGAGTTGTCGGAGGCCGTCATCGACCGCCTCCGCGGCCGGGCCGGCGCACTGCCCGGCGCCCGGGTCGCCGAGGCCGCCGACCCGTACGGCGAGGACCTCCAGCTGGCGCTCCACCTCGGATACGAACTCCACTACCGGGGCTTCGCGGGCGTGCCCGACGACGCCGAGTGGGACCTGGGCCTGCTGGGGCTGCGGGCCCGGCTCGAAGCGCGGTTCGAGGCGGCGTTGCGCGCCGCGTGCGGACGGTCACCCGACCCCGCCGAGGTCTTCGAGTCCCTGCTGACCGAACGTGACGACGGGCGGGGCGTCTCCCACTACCTGGTCCGTCACGGCACCCTGGAACAGCTGCGCGAACACGCGGTACTGCGCTCGGTGTACCAGCTGCGGGAGGCGGACCCCCACCTGTGGGTGGTGCCCAGGCTCCAGGGGCGGGCCAAGGCCGGGATGATGACGGTGCAGTACGACGAGTACGGCTGCGGCCGGGCCGAGCGCATGCACGCCCGCCTCTACGGCGAGCTCCTGACCGACCTCGGGCTCGACCCCGCGTACGGCCACTACCTGCCGGCGGTCGGCGCACCGGCGCTCGCCACGGCCAACCTGATGTCGCTGTTCGGCCTCCGCCGCTCCCGCCGGGGCGCCCTCGTCGGCCACTTCGCCGTCCTCGAGATCACCTCCTCGCCGGCCGCGTCCCGTCTCGTCGCCGCGCTGCGCCGAGTCGGCGCGGGAGAGGCGGCGGTCCGCTTCTACGACGAGCACGTGGAGGCCGACGCCGTCCACGAGCAGCTGGTCCGCCACGAGGTCGTCACGCCCCTCCTGGCCGAGGAGCCGGACCTCGCCGCCGATCTCGCCTTCGGAGCCGATGCGACGGTCCTTCTGGAGGACTGGTTCGCCGACTCCGTCACGCGCGCCTGGGAGTCCGGGGCGACGGCCCTGCGCGCGCGGCTCGATGGCGTACGGCCGGAGGCACCGCAAGACGTACAGCCGGACGTACAACCTCCAGCAGCCGGTCGTGACCGGTCGTGACCGAGGAGCACGCCATGAACCTCGCGGAAGAACAGGGCAGCGCCCGCTCCGGCGCGGCCCACCACCCGCACGCCTGGCCCGGCAGCGTCACGTACCTCGCGGCGGAGCCGCTGGACGGGTTCGGACGGCCGGACACCCCCGACCCCGACGTGCCGGACCGCGGCCCGCGCACCGACCGGACGGGCGCCCTGCCGGCCGATCACACCCAGGCCATTCTGGAGGCGACGAAGGAGATCGCCTCCATACTGAAGACCTCGGACTGCCCGTTCGCCCTGGTCGGAAGCGTCGCCGTGTACGCGCACGGCATTCCGGTCCCTCTCCAGCACGACACGGACTTCGCCGTCCGCAGGGAGGACGCCGAGACCGTCACGCGACTGCTGCAGCGGCGAGGCGTGCGCATCGTGGAACCGCCGGAGGACTGGCTGGTGAAGGCCCGGACCGGTGGCGAGGAGATCGACCTCATCTTCGCTCTGGCCGGGCGGCCCGTCACCACCGAACTGCTGGCGCGCGCCTGGACCTTGCCGGTGGACTCGGTGCACATGCCGGTGATCGACCCCACGGACCTCATGGCCGTACGGCTCTCGGCGTTCTCCGAGCACCACTGCGACTTCGGCCCGCTTCTTCCCGTGGCGCGCGGCCTGCGCGAGCGGGTGGACTGGGCGCGGGTGCGGGCCGAGACCTCGGACAACCCCATGGCGATCGCCTTCCTGTACCTGCTCGAACTGTTCGGCGTGATCGACAGGGCCGACGGGACGGGCGGCGGCCACCGGCCGAGCCGCGCCGAGCGGCGCGAGCAGCACGAGCGGCAAGGGGGCGGGAGGAGAGGAGCGACCGGCGATGAGCGGTGAGCATCTCGAAGCGCACGAGCACGAGTACCGCGTCGCCCGGCTGGTCGAGCGCCTCGCCCGCGACGACCTCGCCGAGCTGGGCGTGCGCGTGGAGGAGCGGGGCGACGCCGTCCTGCTGACCGGCACCGTGCCCACGGCCGCCCGGCGGGACGAGATCCTCGCTCTCGCCCGCGCCGAACTGGCGGGGGTCACGGTGCTCGCCGACCTCGTCGTGGCGTGCGCGGACGCCCCTGACCGGTGGGAGGAGCTGTCATGAGCACCGCTCCGGCGTCCGACGTCGTGCGGGTCGCGGCGGTCGGCGATGTACATCTCGGTCCGGACTGCCGGGGTCTGTTGCGGCCGGCGCTTTCGGTCCTGCCGGAATGCGCCGACCTGCTGTTGCTCGCCGGCGACCTGACCCGCCACGGCACGGCAGAGGAGGCCGCCGTGGTGGCGGAGGAGGTCCAGGACGCGCGGGTGCCGGTGGTGGCGGTCCTCGGCAACCACGACTACCACTCCGGCCAGGAGGCCGAGGTGAGCCAGGTGCTCCGGGACGGCGGCGTCTCCGTACTGGAGGGCGATGCCGTCGTGGTGCGGGTGGGGGAGCACAAGGTCGGCGTCGCCGGCACGAAGGGCTTCTGCGGCGGCTTCGTCGGGGCCAGCGCGAGCGAGTTCGGGGAACCCGAGATGAAGGCGTTCGTCCGTACCACCCGGCTCAGCGCGGAGCGGCTGACGGCGGCGCTCGCCGGGCTGTCGGCCGACGGCTGCGCCGTCCGCATCGCGCTGACCCACTTCTCACCCGTACCGGACACGCTGGCGGGCGAGCCGCCGGGGATCTACCCGTTCCTCGGCAGCTACCTGCTCGCCGAGGCGATCGACTCCGCCGGAGCCGACCTGGCCGTCCACGGCCACGCCCATCTCGGCACCGAACACGGCATCACGGCGGGCGGCGTCCGGGTCCGCAACGTCGCCCAGCCCGTGATCCGCCGCGCGTTCGCCCTCTACCGGCTCCCGGTGAACGGGCATCGCGGACGAGCGGGTGACGTCTGACGAGTCAATGCTGGACGAGCCGGTGCTGTCCGACCCGGTCCGACGTCCGCCCTCCCCTACGACTCCGACCGGACGCCCTCCCCCGGGCGGAGGCGCAGTTCACGTGGCGGCGCCGCGCGCGACCACCCGGAACGTCCGCAGCGACGGGTCGGCGGCATCGGGGATCAGGACCCCGTGTGCCGCACCGCTGCGCAGGTAATCCACCACCTCGGCGTTGATGACTTCGCCCGGTGCGACCGCCGGCACCCCGGGCGGATACGGGCTGATCGTCTCGGCCGAGACACGGCCGACCGCGTCCTCCGCGGCCACGTGCTCCACGGGCGCGAAGAAGGCCTCCCGCGGCAGCAGCGCCTGCTCCAGCTCCAGGGCCGAGGGCTCCGGCAGTCGGACGGCCGGCCGCTGTTCGAGCGTGTCCGCGCGCTCCGTGAGCGCCGTCAGGGCGTCCACCAGGGTCTCCTCGGTCTCGTCGTCGTCCGCGTGGGTGATCGACACGCCGATCCGGCAGGTGTCGGAGCCGCCCACGTCGACGTGGCGTTCCTCGCGGAGCCACTCGGCGGCCTGCATTCCGCTGATGCCGAGGTCCCGTACGTCAATGATGATCTTGAGCGGGTCGAACTCGGCCGCGAGCCCCGCTTCGACCACCTCGGCGCCCATCGGCGCGAGGCCGGGCAGCGCGTCCGCCGCCTTCCGGACCCGGTCCGCCCGCTGCAGCGCGCCGCCGAGGAGCTCCCGGCCGTGCTCGACCATCTGGCGCCGCCAGCCGTCGAGCGTCGCGTACACCAGACTGGAGGCGCTCGTCGTGCCCAGCAGGTCCTCACGCTGCTTGAGGACCTCCGGGGAGACGCGGTCGTGCTGGAGGTGGAAGACCGAACTCTGCTCGATCGCCCCTCCCATCTTGTGCACGCTGGTGACGACCAGGTCGGCGCCGGCGTTGATGCCCCAGACCGGCAGTTCGGGGTGGAAGGGCAGGTGCGCGCCCCATGCCTCGTCGACGATGAGCGGGACGCCGTACGCGTGACACACGTCGGCCACCCCGCGGACGTCCGCGCACGTACCCCAGTCGGTGGGGGTGATGAGCAGCATGCCCTTGGCGTCGGGATGCTCGTCCAGGCGGCGCCGGACGTCGTCGGGCTCCGGTGGATGGGCGAGGTGCCGCTCCGCGTCGAACTTCGGGTGCACCCAGATGGGTACGACGCCGTTCACCACCACCGCCGCGATCACGGACTTGTGCGCGTTCCGGGACAGCAGCAGCTTCTCACCGGGGCCGGCCACCGCCAGCATCGCCGTCTTGACCGACAGGGAGCTGCCGCAGGTCGAGAAGAACGACCGCTCCGCGCCGACCGCGTCGGCCATCAGCTCCTGGGCCCGGCCGAGGACGTCGTGCGACTCCCGTCGGTCGTCCAGGCCGTTGAGCAGCAGTACGTCCGACCGGAAGACGTCGTCCCCGACGATCTCGGCGACCCGGGGGTCGGCGCCGCGGCCCTGCTTGTGCCCTGGCGGGCCGAAGACGACGTCCCCCCGCCGCCGGAAGTCCTCCAGTGCTTCGAGTACGGGTGCGCGCGAGTGATCCATGGCTCCTCCGCGGTTGAGGGACGTCACGGGCTTGCGGCTACCCGGTTCGGCGGGCACCACGCACACCCCGCTCCGCGGGCCGTGCCCCTGGGAACGCGTTCTCCTCCCGCGGAGTCCGCGCCGGACACGCGTCGGCCCGGCGGCGCGGCGTCCCGGGCGTATGGTCGAGGTACGGGTGTCCCGGGTGTTGGGCGAGGTGCGGTGATGGGCGGACCCGAGGAGAGACCGGAGGCAGCCGAGCTGCGGGACGAGGCCGGACTGCCGGACGGAATCCGACTGCCGGACGAGGCCGAACTGCCGGACACGGCCGGACTGCCGGACACGGCCGGACTGCCGGACGGGACCGGGCCGCCGGACGCGGCCGGACTGCTGGACAAGACGCTGGTCGATACGCTGCGCCGTACCGGGGCCTCCGCCGGGGGCTTCTACCTGCTCGACGAGGCGGGCCGGCTCCTGGGTCTGACGGCGCTCTGCGGCGTGCCGCCGGAGGTCGTGTGGCCGTGGCGGCGGGTGCCGCTGGGCGCTCCGGTGCCGGTGAGCGACGCGATCCGCGAGAACCGCCTGGTGTGGGTGGGCTCGCAGAACGACCTGGTCCGCGCCTATCCGCGCGCCGCCGCCAGTCTGCCGTACCGCTTCGCCCTCGCCGCGGTGCCCGTGACGGGGCGTGACCGCTGCTGGGGGGCGCTGCTTCTCCTGTGGCCCGCCAGCCACCCCACCGATGCCTCCCGCCGCGAGCACGGCAACATCGCGTCCGCCGCCCGGCGCATGGCGCGTGTCCTGGACGACGCCCCGGTGCCGCTCACCATGCCCGACGAGCCCCGCCTGGTCCCGGTGGGCTCCGCGGCCCCGATGTACGGCCGACAGCCTTCCCAGGCCGCCGTGGACTACGCGGAGCGGCTGCCCGAGGGAGCCCTCGGAATGGACCTGGAGGGCCGGATCAACTTCCTGACCACCGAGGCGGCGGCGTTGCTCGGCGTCGGTGCCGACCGGTTGCTCGGCACCCGGCCCTGGCAGTCGCTGCCCTGGCTGGACGACGCGGTGGCGGAGGACCACTACCGCACCGCCGTCATCAGCCGTGATCCCGTCGCGTTCACGTCTCTGCGGCCGCCGGACACCTGGCTCCGGTTCCAGCTCTACCCGGACGCCAGTGGGATCAGCGTACGGATCACCCGGGCCGCCGCCGACGAACACGGCCGGCCGCCCACGGCCGTATCGGCGCGGCCCGCCCGGTCCGCGCCGTCGGGCACCGCGCAGGTCGGGCGTCTCTACCAGCTGGTCCATCTGGCGGCGGCACTGACCGAGACGGTGGCCGTCCGCGACGTCGTCGAGCTGGTCGCCGACCAGGTGCTGCCCGCCTTCGGCGCCGACGGCCTGGTGCTGTCTGCCGCCGATGCCGGACGCCTCAAGATCCGCGGCCATCACGGCTACGACCAGGAGACGATCGACCGGCTCGACGGACTGCCCCTCGACACGGATCTCACGCCCACGGGGCAGGTGCTGGCCGACGGGGTCCCGGCGTTCTTCGCCGATCCCGAGGAGATGGCGCGCCAGTACCCCAGGGCGCCGCACATCAGTGGCAAGAAGGCCTGGGCGTTCCTGCCGTTGATCGTCTCCGGTCGGCCCGTCGGCTGCTGCATCCTCTCCTTCGACCGGCCGCGGGAGTTCGGCGCCGACGAGCGGGCGGTGCTGACCTCGCTCGCCGGGCTGATCGCGCAGGCCCTGGACCGGGCCCGGCTGTACGACGCCGCCCGCGACCTCGCCCGCGGCCTGCAGCAGGCCCTCCTGCCGCACAGGCTGCCCGTGCTGCCGGGGCTCGACACGGCGGCCCGCTACCTGCCGGCCAGTCACGGGATGGCCATCGGAGGCGACTTCTACGACGTCATCCGCCTCGACGGTGCCAGCGCCGCGGCCGTCATCGGCGACGTCCAGGGCCACAGCGTGGCAGCCGCCGCCCTCATGGGGCAGGTGCGCACGGCCATCCACGCCACGGCCGGAGGGCCGCCCGGCTGCGTCCTCGCCCGGACCAACCGCGTCCTGGCCGACCTGGAAACCGATCTCCTGGTCTCGTGCACCTATGTGCACATCGATCTCGCCCGTCAGGAGGCCGTGGTGGCCAGCGCGGGCCACCCGCCCCCGTTGCTGCACCGTCCGGGCGGGCGGGCCGGCATCGTGGAACTCGAACCGGGCCCCCTGCTGGGCATCGACCCGAGCCTCACGTACCCCGTCACCACGCTGCCGCTCGGCCCCGGAGCGACGCTGGCCCTCTACACCGACGGCCTCGTCGAGTCCCCCGGCGTGGATCCGGACCGGATCACCGACGACCTGGCCGGCCAGATCGCCGAGCACAGCGGCCAGGACCTCGACCGGCTCATCGACACGCTCCTGCACCGGGCCCGGCCCGACGCGTCCCACACCGACGACATCGCCCTGCTCCTGCTCCGCACGGCCGGACGGCCGGGCTGACGGTCCGCGCGTTCGGCTCCACGGTCGGCTCCACGATCGGCTCCACGATCGGCTCCACGCGGTGCCTGGGACGTCACAGGGCGGCGAGGACCTGGGGCGAGAGGTTCTTGATCATGGTGTTGGTCCAGCGCATCTGGCGCAGCGTCCGGGGGTGGCAGGAGGAGGCGAGGGAGAGCAGCCGGGTGTCCTTGGACGCCTGTGCGACCTGGGCGAGCATCTCCCAGTGCAGGGAGTTGCGGGTCGCGGCCAGATGCACCTCACGCAGGTCGCGCAGGAGCAGCAGGCCCGGTTCGGACAGATCGCCCCGTCTGTCGGAGGTGGTCGTCGTGAACGCGGCGAAGGGCGCCCCGGCGGAGTCGCCGGGCTCGTCGTCCAGGTCCACGCCGTAGTGGGCCGCCGCGTCGGCCAGGCGCCTGAGGTGTTCCCGGGACCAGGCGGCGACGTCGGTGGCCACGTGGTGGACCTCGTGCTCCGCGCGGTGGCGCTCCGACAGGCGCTCCAGTTCACCGACGAGGTGCCCCTCGCCGTCGTGGAGGGCGCGCAGAGCCAGTTCGATGCCGTTCACCGGCGGTCCTCCTCGCGGTCTTCCCTCCGGTTTTCCCTCGGGTCTCCCTTCCGGTCTTCCTTCCGGTCTTCCTTTCGGTCCCAGGTGGTGTCGGGGGTCTGTGACACCTGCGCCGCCAGTCCTCCGGCGGTGGCGGGCAGATCCCGCGCGGCGGCCGGAGCGGTGGGGGCGGAGGCGGTGGAGGTGGGGGCGGGCGAGGGTCTTCCGTCGCTTCGGGCGACGAGCGTGAGCGCGGCCGCCGCGGTCTTGAACAGCGGCTGCTTGGAGGCGGGTCCCAGTCGGTGATCGTCGTCTCGTTGGCGGCGCGGCCCGGCGTGCCGGCTTCGGGGCCCGTACCGGCGGGGGTGTCCCAGTAGCCGTAGTGGAAGGGTACGAAGAGCACGCCCGGCCGCAGGTCGGTGACGCGCAGCCGTCCCCACAGGGCGCCGCGTGGGGCGGTGACCTCCACGAGGTCGCCTTCGGCGAGGTCGAGCCGGGTCGCGTCGTCGGCCGAGATCTCCACCCAGACGTCGGGGGCCGCCGCGTTCAGTTGCGGTACGCGGCCGGTCTTGGTGCGGGTGTGGAAGTGGTAGAGGGTGCGGCCGGTCGTCAGCTGGAAGGGGAACTCCTCGCTCGGGGCCTCGTGCGGGGGCAGATAGGCGGCGGTCTTGAGCATCGCCTTGCCCTCGGGGTTGCGGGCGCGGTAGTCCGTCTCGCTGTCGGCCGCCCCGGTCACCAGGTCCTTGCCGTAGTCCTCGCATGTCTCGGGCCGGGCCCAGCTGATGCCGTGGGTGTAGAGCCGCGGCGTTCCCCGGGGTGCCTCGTCGTTGACCGGCCACTGGATGCCGCTGCCGCCGCGCAGCATGTCGTAGGTCAGGCCCGTGTAGTCGCACGGCCGGCCCGCGCTGCAGCGCTTCCACGCCTCGAAGGCGGAGGCCGGGTCCCGCCAGGTGACCAGCGGCCCGCCGTCCTTGTCGCGGAAGTCCATGCGGCGGGCGTAGTCGAGGAAGATGTCGAGGTCGGGCCGCGCCTCGCCCGGCGGTTCGACGGCCTTGTCCGAGAGGTGGACCGTGCGGTCGGCGTTGGTGAAGGTGCCGGTCTTCTCCCCCCAGGTCGCGGCGGGGAGCACGACGTCGGCGTACCGGGCCGTCTCGGTGAGGAACAGGTCCTGGACGACGAGGAACAGGCGGTCCTGGGCGAGGACCGAGCGGATGCGGGTCAGCTCCGGCAGGGACACGGCGGGATTGGTGCCGCTGATCCACAGCATGCGGATCGAGCCCTGTTCGGCGTACCGGAACATCTGCAGGGCGTGCGTGGGCGGCGCGTAGTGCGGAATGGCCGTGGGTTCGACGTTCCACACCTCGGCGAGCTCCGCCACGTGCGCGTCGTTCTGCCAGTTGCGAAAGCCCGGCAGGTCCCCGTCGGCTCCGCATTCGCGGGTGTTCTGGGCGGTGGGCTGCCCGTTCATCTGCAGCACGCCCGCGCCCGGCCGGCCCAGCATCCCCCGGATCAGATGCAGGTTGTTGACCTGGACGGCGGCGGCGGTGGCCTGGTGGGACTGGTAGACGCCCTGCAGCACCGTGGACAGCAGCCGGTCGGCGCCGCCCAACAGCTCGGCGGCCTCGGTGACGAGCGCCGCCGGGACGTCGCAGATCCCGGCCGCCCACTGCGGCGTGCAGTGCTCGACCTGGGCGGCGAGCTCCTCGAAGCCGACCGTGTGCGCCTCGACGTATGCGTGGTCGACCCGGTCCGTGCGGATGATCTCGTGCAGCAGGGTATTGAGCAGCGCCAGGTTCGTGCCGATGCGCGGGGCGAGGTGCACGGTCGCCCGGCGGGCCACCGGGGTGGGCCGGGGGTCGACGCACAGCAGCCGGGGCGGGTCGGTGCCTTCGAGCCGGTCCAGGACGCGCATCCACTGCACGGGCTGGGTCTCGGCGAGGTTGTGACCGAAGAGGGCGATGACGTCGGCGTGGTCGATGTCGTCGAAACTGCCGGGCTGCCCGTCGCTGCCGAACGTCTCCTTGAGCGCCTCGGCGGCGGTGGCCGTGCACAGGCGGGTGTTGCCGTCGAGGTGGTTGGTGCCGATCCCGGCCCGGGCGAGCACGGCGAGGGTGTAGTACTCCTCCAGGAACAGCTGTCCGCTGGTGTAGAAGCCGATGGAGCCGGGTCCCCGTTCGTCGAGGAGGGCGCGGGAGCGGGACACCACCCGGCTCATGGCGGTCTCCCAGTCGGTCTCCACGAGACGCCCGTTCTCACGGACCAGGGGGTGGGTGAGCCGGTCGGGTGAGGCGTTGGCCTGCCATCCGAAGAGGTCCTTCGGGCCGAGCCGCCCGCGGTTGACCCGGTCGGCCGCCCGTCCCCGTACACCGGCCATCCGCCCGTCGACCACGGCGATGTCCATGGCGTCCCCGTCGGAGTGGAGGATCGAAGCCGTCTGGACCCACTTCTGCACCTGCTCGGGCCGGAGCCCGCAGGTGAGGTACGTGTCCACCCGGGCCGGCCACTCCTTGTGGCGTCCGTGCGGGACCCGGCTGCCCCAGGGGTCGCTGATCCGGTCCACCGAAGACTCCATCCCAGCCTCCTCGACGCGGTCCGTGGACCGCTCACCGCTACCCGCGCGTCGCGCTGGCCCGTGCCGGCCGGTCCCGGCATGTCGCCTGATCCGCCGAGCGACCGACGCGGAAGCCCGCGGATCGTTTCGCGTACCCGCCGCCGAACGGGGCACTCGGCCGGACATGAACGCAATCAAGCCGTTGGCGGTAGTGACCGGAGCTTCGAGCGGCATCGGATACGAGCTGGCGCGCCAGCTGGCCGAGCGCGGGTACGACCTCGTCATCAACGCCGAGGACGACGTCCGGCTCCAGAGGGCGGCGCAGCGGATCCGGCAGGCGGGCACGGAGGTGGACGTGGTCCGCGCCGACCTGCGGCGGTACGAGGACGCCGAGCGCCTGTGGCAGACGGTCGCCGCCCGTGGCCGCCCGGTCGCGGTGGTCGCCCTGAACGCCGGGGTGGGACAGGGCGGCGCGTTCGCCGAGACGGATCTGGCCGACGAGCTGGAGATCGTCGATCTCAACGTGCGCGCCACCGTGCACCTGGCGAAGCGGGCGGTGCGGCACATGGTCGAACGCGACGAGGGGAGCGTACTGATCACCTCCTCCATCGCCTCGACGATGCCGGGCTCGTTCCAGGCCGTCTACAACGCGTCGAAGTCCTTCCTGCAGTCGTTCTCGCAGGCGGTGCAGAACGAGCTGAAGGACTCCGGTGTCACCGTCACCGCTCTGATGCCCGGGCCCACCGAGACCGACTTCTTCCGCCGCGCGGACATGCTCGACACGAAAGTCGGCCGGCAGGACAAGGACGATCCCGCCGACGTGGCCCGGCAGGGCCTGGCCGCGATGGAGTCCGGGAGCAACAAGGTCGTCGCGGGTTCGGTGAGGACCAAGACGCAGGAGCTCCTCAACAAGGTCCTGCCGGACGCGCTCAAGGCCGAAGGGCACCGCAGGATGGCCGAACCGGACAGCGGCGACGGACAGGCTCCGGCCACGGCGGGCGAGGAGGAACCCCGATGAAGGCGCTGACCTGGCACGGCACGGCCGACGTGCGCGTCGACACCGTCGCGGACCCGGTGATCGAGCAGCCGACCGACGTGATCGTCAAGGTGACGACCACCGGACTGTGCGGCTCTGACCTGCACCTCTATCAGGTGTTCGGTCCGTTCCTCGAAGAGGGCGACATCCTGGGCCACGAACCGATGGGCATCGTCGAGGAAACGGGCCCCGAGGTCGGCGAACTGAGCCCGGGTGACCGGGTCGTCGTGCCCTTCAACGTCTCCTGCGGCACCTGCTTCATGTGCCGGCAGGGCCTCCACTCGCAGTGCGAGACCACCCAGGTCCACGAGTACGGCACGGGAGCGTCCCTCTTCGGCTACACGAAGCTCTACGGCCAGGTGCCCGGCGGCCAGGCCGAGTACCTGCGGGTGCCCTTCGGCAACGACCTGCCCGTCAAGGTCCCCGACGGCCCGCCGGACGACCGGTTCGTCTACCTCTCCGACGTCCTGCCGACGGCCTGGCAGGCCGTCCGGTACGCCGCCGTCCCCCCGGGCGGCAGCCTCGCCGTCCTGGGCCTCGGCCCCATCGGCGACATGTGCACGCGCGTCGCGGCCCACCTCGGCGTGGAAACGGTCATCGGCATCGACCTCGTGCCGGAGCGCCTGGACCGGGCCCGCCGGCACGGCGTGCGGGCCTTCGACCTCGACCAGGACGATCTGGTGGCCGCGGTGCGTGACGTGACGGACGGCCGCGGACCGGACGCGGTCATCGACGCGGTGGGCCTGGAGGCCCACGGCGCACCGATGGCGGCGGGCGCCCAGAAGGTGACCGGGCTGCTGCCGTCCCGGCTGGCGGCCGGGCTGATGAAGCGCTTCGGAGTGGACCGGCTCTCCGCCCTGTACCTGGCCATCGAGCTGGTGCGCAGGGGCGGGACCATCTCCCTGTCGGGCGTCTACGGGGGCATGACCGACCCGATGCCGATGATGACGCTGTTCGACAAGCAGATCCAACTGCGCATGGGGCAGGCCAACGTGTGGCGCTGGATACCGGACCTGCTGCCCCTGGTCAGCGACGGCGACCCGCTGGGCGTCGAGGACTTCGCCACCCACCGGCTTCCTCTGGGCGAGGCACCGGAGGCGTACGCCATGTTCCAGAAGAAGCAGGACGGCGCCGTCAAGGTGCTGTTCACCCCCTGACGGGAGGTGACCGACATGGTCACGAACCGTACGTCCGCCACGTACGGCGGTGTCCCGTGATCTCCCGGGCCGCCAACGTGGGAGAGCGCCAGGAGACGTGCGACGAGCGGGCCGACCGCCTCTGGTCGGAGCTCATGCACGAGGTACGCGTCGTGCTGACCGTCGTCCAGCTGCTCCTGGCCTTCCTCCTGGCGGCGTCGTTCACCCCCGCGTACGGACAGCTCGACCACACCGACCGGCTGCTCTACCTCGTGTGCGTGCTGAGCGGCGCCGGAGCGACGGCGGCACTCACGGGACCGGTCGCCCTGCACCGGCTCGTCACCGGCCTCGGGGTCAAGTCCGAGACGGTCGCCTGGGCTTCGCGACTGGTGGCGACCGGCATGGTCCTTCTGCTCGCCATGACCGTTCTCGGGATCCTCGTCGTCCTCCGTCACATCACCGGGTCCGTCCCGGCGCTCCTGCTGGCCGCGCTCCTGGCGCTGTGGTGGATCGCGTGCTGGGTCCTGCCGACCCTGCTCGTGCGCCGCCGCGTCCGCGAGCGACGCCCGGACGCACGGGCAACCCGGGCTGCCTCGCCGCTGGTGGGCCCACCACGCGGGACACGGCTTTCGGTCCACGGCCGCGCCGACTAATTCCACCGTGCGGCCCACACGTCGGCGTGGCCCCGCTCTTTGAGGGTCTGGACGGGTGAGGGTTCGGCATTGACGCCCCACCGTCTCGTGCAGACCGTCAGGAGAGCACAGTGTTCCTTCGGAAGCGTCGCGCCCGATGGCGGGCCCAGGTCGAGGACGCGACAAGGCGCGGCTTCACGGCGGCGGACGGCCGGCTGCCGCTGTCCGAGCTCGCCCGGGCCGCACTGCGCAAGGCGTTCCCCGATCACTGGGCCTTCCTCCTCGGGGAGATCGCCCTCTACTCGTTCGTCGTGCTCCTGCTCACCGGGGTCTACCTCACCCTGTTCTTCGACCCCAGCATGGTCGAGACCACGTACAAGGGCCCCTACGTCCCGCTCCAGGGACAACCGATGACGCAGGCCTACACCACGACGCTGTACCTCTCCTTCGAGGTGCGGGGCGGGCTGCTGATCCGGCAGGTGCACCACTGGGCGGCCCTGGTCTTCCTGGCCGCCGTCGCCGTGCACATGCTCCGCGTCTTCTTCACCGGCGCGTTCCGCAAGCCCCGGGAGGCGAACTGGGTGCTCGGCGTGACGCTGTTCATCCTGGCGATGGTGGAGGGCTTCGCCGGGTACTCGCTGCCCGACGACCTGCTGTCCGGGACCGGGCTGCGGACGGCGGCGACCATCGTGGGGTCGATCCCGGTCGTGGGCACGTATCTGGAGATGTTCGTGTTCGGCGGGCAGTTCCCCGGCCACGTGGTGATCCCGCGCCTGTACGTGCTGCACGTCCTGCTCGTGCCGGCCCTGCTGGTGGCCGTGGTCACGGCGCACCTGCTGCTGGTCTTCTACCTGAAGCACACGCAGTGGGCCGTGCCGGGCCGGACCAACCGCAACGCGGTCGGGCAGCCGATGGTCCCGCACTTCGTCACCAAGTCCACCGGGCTGTTCCTGCTGGTCTTCGGAACGCTGACGATCATGGGGGCGGTGGCGCAGGTCAACCCGGTCTGGAACTACGGGCCCTACCGGGCGGACCAGGACTCGGCCGGCTCCCAGCCGGACTGGTACGTCGGGTTCCTGGAGGGCGCGCTGCGGCTGATGCCTCCCTGGGAGACGAACGTGGCGGGGCACAC
The DNA here is from genome assembly GCF_053601115.1 of Streptomyces sp. NPDC004788. Taxonomy (NCBI): domain Bacteria; kingdom Bacillati; phylum Actinomycetota; class Actinomycetes; order Kitasatosporales; family Streptomycetaceae; genus Streptomyces; species Streptomyces sp. NPDC004788. The sequence continues at coordinate 783 of NZ_JBSGBF010000090.1, read as the reverse complement.
GATCATGTGGAACGTCTTCGTGCCCACACTGGTGCTGCCGGGCGTCCTGTTCACCGGTCTGCTCTTCTACCCGCTGATCGAGAGGTGGCTGACGGGCGACCGCGCCGAGCACCACCTGTGCGACCGGCCGCGCAACCGACCGGGCCGCACGGGCCTCGGCGTGGCCGGCATCGTCTTCTACGCCGTGCTGCTGCTGGCCGGCGGCAACGACGTCATCGCCTTCGGCTTCCGGCTGTCGGTCGAGACGATCACCTGGATCCTGCGGATCGCGCTGATCGTGGCGCCGCCCCTGGCCTTCGCCCTGACCCGGCGTCTCTGTCTCGCCCTGCAGGAACGCGACCGCCGCAGGCTCTCCGAGGGCGAGGAGACCGGAGAGGTGGGACAGGCGGTCCACGGCGAACTCTCCTCCGGTCACCGCGCCGTGGGGCCCTCGGTGCGCTACCGCCTGCTGATGCGCGAGACCCCCGAGCCGCTGGGTCTCCCCGACGAGGAGCGCGTCCCCCGTCGCCGGCGGCTGCGGGTCGCGGCGAGCCGCTGGTTCCAGGGGCACCAGGTCGAACTCGCCGCGACGGCGAAGGAGCGCGCGTCCGTGGAGGAGCGCCTGGCGCCGCCGCGGCAGGCCGACGAACCGACGGACGACGCCGCGGAAGGCCCCGGCGGCCCGGAGGGTTCTCCGCAGGCGGCGAAGGCGGCCGAGCAGGCCGACTGAAACCCGGTCCGCGAGACCCGGCGGCTCGGAAGTCGTCCGAACGCGGCGAAGGGGCGGGGCGGGCGGACCGGTCG
>NZ_JBSGBF010000089.1:0-33347 GCF_053601115.1 Streptomyces sp. NPDC004788 | reverse complement strand
TCCCACTTGTCGTTGCGGACCAGCTTCAGCGACTTGTTCGGGGTGTACGAGTCCCACTTGTACGGGCCCGAGGAGAACGGGTGCAGGCCGTACTGCGCCTTGGTGTCCTTGTCCTGGCGGACCGGCGAGGACATGGGCAGGGCCAGCATCTGCAGGAAGTCGCCGTTGGGGGCGGCGAGCTTGAAGACGATGGTCTTGTCGTCCGGCGTCTGGATGGTGCTCAGACCCAGCTTGTCCGGGGCGGTGTCCTTGTACGGGCCCGGGTAGGTCTTCTTCGGGTCGAGCATCTGCTGGAGGTAGATCGGACCGCCGGAGATGACGTCCTGCGCCCAGGTCCGCTCCATGCCGTACTTGAGGTCCTTGGAGGTGATCGGCTTGCCGTCCTCCCAGGTGGCCCCGTCCTTCAGCGTGAAGGTGTAGGTCAGACCGTCCGCCGAGACCTTGCCGGTGTCGGTGGCGAGGTCCGGGACCAGTTCGGCGGAGCCGGCGCCGGGGACGGGCTTGTAGGTGACCAGCTGACGCGTGTAGTAGCGCGCGAAGTCGAAGACGAAGCCCGTGTAGGTGCGCGCCGGGTCCCAGGAGTCGGCCTCCTGCGACGCGATGAACTTCAGCTCGCCGCCCTTCTTGTCAGAGGGGCTGGCGATCTGGTTCACGCCCGCGTTGAAGCCGGGCGCGCCGCCCTTGCCCTTGTCGCCGCCGCTGCCGTTGCCGCCGCCACAGGCGGTGGTGACGACCATCGTGGCCGCCGCGAGCAGCGCACCCGCGGCGATTCTGCGCCTCTGGGAGCTGTTCATCGTCATGGTCGTGCAACCTCCGGAGTAGTGGCGGCCGTCTTGCGGTGGTCCGCCGTTGGGGGATTCGCCTCCTGGCGTCAGCGGCAGGGGCTGGTCTTGCGGGGGGAGCGGCGTACGGTCAGCGGGAGCCCTTCGGGTCGAGCGCGTCACGCACGCCGTCGCCGAAGAGGTTGAACGCAAGCACGGTGATGAAGATCGCGAGGCCGGGGAAGATCATGAACAGCGGGTCGGACTCGTAGGTGGTGATCGCCGTCGACAGCATCTGGCCCCAGGACGAGGTGGGCGCCTTGACGCCCGCGCCGAGGAAGCTGAGGGCCGCTTCGGTGAGGATGTTCGTCGGGATCATCAGGGTCGCGTAGACCATGATCGGCGCGATCAGGTTCGGCAGCAGTTCCTTGCGCAGGATGTAGAAGCGGCCGGCGCCGAGCGACTGGGCGGCCTCGACGTACTCGCGGTTGCGCAGGCTGAGCGTCTGGCCGCGGACGATGCGGCCCACGTAGGGCCAGCCGAAGAAGCCGATGACGACGACCAGGGCGAGGATGCGGACGCCCGAACCCTCCAGGCCGAACAGCGAGTTGGGCAGCACGGAGACCAGCGCGATGGTGAAGAGCAGCTGCGGGAAGGCCAGCATGACGTCCATGACCCGGCTGAGCGCCGCGTCGATCCAGCCGCCGAAGTAGCCCGCGACGATGCCGAGGATCGTGCCGAGCGCGACCGCGAAGAGGGCGGCGGCGAAGGCGACGAGCAGCGAGATCTGGGCGCCGTAGACGATCCGGCTGAAGACGTCACGGCCGTTGACCGGCTCGACGCCGAGCAGGAAGTCGCCGCTGATGCCGCCGTAGCTGCCGATCGGGGTGCCGAACAGCGGGTCGATCTGGTCCTCGTGGAACTGGTCCGGCGGGTGGCCGAGCAGTCCGACGATCAGGGGGGCGCAGATCGCGACCAGGATCAGGAACAGGACGACGAAGCCGCCGGCCAGGGCCAGCTTGTCCTTCTTGAGCCGCGTCCAGGCGATCTGCCAGGGGGAACGGCCCTCGATCGCCTTGGCCGGCGTGCCGGGCACGGCGTCGACGGCGTCGGCGCTCTCTGCCGCACTCGTCTCGTGCAGTGGTGCCGTCATCGTGGTGAGGACCCCTCTCGGCCGCCGGGTCGCCGGCCCTTGCCCGCCGCGGGTAGCGGCTCGGTGGAACAACTGCAGGGCACCGGCTTCGTACAGCCGAACGCCCGGTGTTCCGGGGAGTCTTCAATGTGTCCGCGATCACCCGCCAGACCTGATGGGGAATGTTTGCGCAACCGTGATGCGGTTCGTTGTCTTCCGTTATCCGGACGCCACGACCGTGTGAGCGGACCATCTCGGCCGCTATTCGACCAGATCGGACATCCGTCCCAAGTACTGTCGCGCGGGCGGGAATTGGGGCGACAGGAAGGCCGGAAAGGGACGTTTCAGCACCCGCCGGAACGCCCCTGACCTACCTGTCAGTAGGCGGACGGGGCGGCCGGGGGGTAGCCGTAACCGGTCGCGGGCGGGGCCGCGGGGGCGGCGTGCGCGTCACGGTCGTAGAACGGGCGCGAGTGGGCGTAAAGCCACATGGCGACCGGGTCGTACGTGTCGGACATGGCCACCGTCGAGACGGGCAGGCCGTCGGGGACGGCGGCGACCGTCTGGTGCATCATCGCCCGCACGGCCTCGACGGACGCCGGCGAGGAGTCGTACAGGTCGAGGCCGATGGCGAGGTACGGGGAGCCGAGCGCGGGCTGCACCCAGGCGCGGCGCAGCGAGCGGACGGCCGGGGTGCGGTGCGCGTTCTGCGTGAGCAGCGCGTAGAACTGCGGGATCTCCAGGGCGGGCTCGGAGAGCCGCAGCGGGCCCGCGGGCATCCGGTCGAGGCCGGTGGCGATGCGGCGCAGATCGGCCCACGGGATGCCGACGCCGCCGCCGGGGGCGTGCGGATTCAGCCAGATGCCCCAGCGGTCCGGGTAGAGGGCGCGGGCGATCTCCAGGCCGGAGACGAGCTCGTGGGCGCGGGTCCAGCCGGAGGCGGCGAGCTCCTGGGCGGAGGTGACGCAGGGCGCGTACCCGTACCCGTCGACCTGCATGTTGCCGTACTGGGCGTCGGGCGAGCCGGCGGTGCCCTGCCAGAGCAGCATCCGGACCTCGGAGCCGGCCAGGGCCTGCAGCAGCTGCTCGTAGGTGTCGTGCCGCCCGGGTGCCACCTGGCGCAGCATGTGCTCGACCTGTCCGGCCGCAGCGGTGCCTGACGCGCTCACCCTGGGTCCCGCCCCTCTTGTTTGTACGGCGCTTGTTGTACGGCTCGCCTGACTTCGGCTGAATGAGTTCAGCTTAAACAGGGGGTCTGTCACACGGCGGCGCGCTGGAAGAAGGGGCGCACCTTCTCCAGCATCCAGTCGCCGACCGGGTCCTGGGCCACGTCGAGCAGGATGAGGTTGACCGGCCAGGCGACCTCGACCCGGCCGAGGGCGCGGCCGAGGGCGTCGAGCGGCACGGCCAGGTCGCCGGTGCCGCCGAGCAGCTGGACGCCGACGAAGAGGGCGGGTTCGGTGCCCTCGACGCTGGCGAGGGCGCGACGGGCGGTGGCGACGATGCCGGTGGCCTCGAACTCGGCGGAGGCGGCGGACAGGAAGTCGACCGGGTCGTCCTGCCAGTCGGGCTCGAAGAGCCGCACCCGGCCGCCGTCGGCGGGGCCGTCGAGTTCGGTGCGGCCGGTCCGGCAGAGCTCGGCGACGGCGGGCGGGGGCAGCGGGACGCCGACGGTGCCGCCGGGGTTCACGGCGATGCCGAGCTGCGGGGGCAGGCCGCGGGCGAACTCGACGGCGGGGGCGACGGTGTACGACATGTGGTCGCCGACGCAGGCGAGGAACTGTTGCTCGGAGCTGAAGACCGGCACGTAGGGCGCGCCGTCGAGCTCCAGGGTCGGCACGTCCAGGTCGGGGCTGTCGGGGCCGCCGCCGTTGGGCAGGGGCACCCAGACGGGGCTGCGGCCGAGGACCTCGACCAGGCGGCCTCCGGCGGCGGCGTTGCCGAGCGCGGCGGCCAGTACTTCCTCGAGCTCATTGCCCGGCCACGTCACGTCCACGCTGTCGTCGTCCCCTTCTCGCTGCTCCCGGTGCCGTTCAGCCGGTGCGGTTCAGCACCTTAACGGCGTCCACCCGCCTCCGTGACCGAAAGGGGATGCGGAGTGCGTCACGGCACGTGCGTCAGACCTCCCGGAAGCCGATCTTCCGCAGGGCGTCGGCGGCATCCCGGTCGAGCAGGGTGACCGAGGCGCAGCCGGGCGGCAGGGCGCCCGCCTCGGCCGTGCGGACGAGCCGGCCGACGGCGCGGCGGTGCCGGGCGAAGGCGTAGCCGGAGACGCCGCGGCCGCGGGAGCGCTGGCCGGCGAGCGCGAGGGAGGGGTCGACGTCGAGCAGGATCAGGTGAAGGGCGGCGCCGCGCCGCCGCGCCGCGCGGGCGAGCCAGCCGCGGACCCAGGACTGGGTGCCGCAGTCGTGGACGACCACTCCGGCGCCGGAGCGCAGGACGCGGCGCAGGCCGGCGTAGTGGGCGAGCCGGGCGAGCGGGCGGTAGAGGGCGTACGGCAGGAAGCGGGGCAGCCGGGCCTCCCAGCGCTCCCGGGTGTGCTGGGAGTCGACGGCCCGGCCGTCGGCCGCGCGGCCCATCAGCGTGGACTTGCCGGCGCCGGGCAGTCCGGAGACGACGACGATGTCGCCGGCGGCGAAGCTCAGCACGCGCGGGCTGCGTCCGCCGCGCTCGCGCAGGTCGCGCAGGAGCCGTCCGCGGCGCACCCGGCGCCGGGTGCGCTGGACCGGTATGCCCGTGCTCGCCGCGTATGCGCCGGTGTGCCGAACCGCCATCGCCGCTCCCCCCTCGTCGTACCCGGGGCGTACCCCGCTCGGGCGTGCCGGGACCCTGCCGGGACCCTGCCCACGAAGTGTAAAGAAATGGTAATGAGACGCAAGCGATTTGCGGCGCGGACCCGCCGTGCAATGATGAGCGCGCCACGCGCTCGCACGAGCGCGCACAACCGCATACCGGCCGCTCGAATCCGCGCGGGAGAGTCCCGGGGCACCACGTGCACCGGGCGCCGAAGGAGCAAGCACCTCCCTTGAATCTCTCAGGCCCCGTACCGCGTGGATGAGGCAGATCTGAAAAGCGGGACGCGTCGTCGCGTCCCCACCCAAGGTGCAAGCCGAGGATGCCCTCGGTGAACCTCTCAGGTTCCATGACAGATGGGGAGGATCGTCCTCACCGTCATGTACGTCGTGCCCTGCACGCCCTGGGACCCGGGAGCCACCCCATGAGCACTGCCCCCCGTCTGACCGCCCTCGATGCGCTGCATCGTTCGCTGGGCGCGACCATGACCGACTTCGCGGGCTGGGACATGCCGCTGCGCTACGGCAGCGAGCGCGACGAGCACAACGCCGTCCGCACCAGGGCCGGCCTCTTCGACCTCTCCCACATGGGCGAGATCACGGTCACCGGTCCGCAGGCCGTGGAGCTCCTGGACTACGCCCTGGTCGGCAACATCTCGACCGTGGGCAACGGCCGCGCGCGCTACACGATGATCTGCCAGGAGGACGGCGGCATCCTCGACGACCTGATCGTCTACCGCCTCGGCGAGACGGAATACATGGTCGTCGCCAACGCCTCCAACGCCCAGGTCGTCCTCGACGCCCTGACCGAGCGCGCGGCCGGCTTCGACGCCGAGGTCCGCGACGACCGCGACGCGTACGCGCTGATCGCCGTCCAGGGCCCGGAGTCCCCCGGCATCCTGAAGTCCCTCACCGACGCCGACCTGGACGGCCTGAAGTACTACGCGGGCCTGCCCGGCACCGTCGCCGGCGTCCCCGCGCTGATCGCCCGCACCGGCTACACCGGCGAGGACGGCTTCGAGCTGTTCCTGAAGCCGGAGCACGCCGAGGGCGTGTGGCAGGCGCTCACCGAGGCGGGCAAGGACGTCGGTCTGATCCCGTGCGGCCTGTCCTGCCGTGACACGCTCCGCCTGGAGGCGGGCATGCCGCTGTACGGCCACGAGCTGACCACCGCGCTGACCCCGTTCGACGCGGGCCTGGGCCGGGTCGTCAAGTTCGAGAAGACCACGAACGAGGGCCGCTTCGTCGGCCGCGAGGCCCTGGAGAAGGCCGCCGAGCGCGCCGAGTCCGCCCCGCCGCGCAAGCTGGTCGGCCTGATCGCCGAGGGCCGCCGCGTCCCGCGCGCCGGCATGTCCGTGGTCGCGAACGGCGAGGTCGTCGGCGAGATCACCTCCGGCGCCCCGTCCCCGACGCTCGGCAAGCCGATCGCCATGGCCTACGTCGACGCGGCCTTCGCCGCGCCGGGCACCGAGGGCGTCGGCGTCGACATCCGCGGCACCCACGAGCCGTACGAGGTCGTCGCGCTGCCGTTCTACAAGCGTCAGAAGTGACCTTTCGGCACCCTCCGCGGGTGCCTGACGTGACGGCGCCGTGACGCATTCGTCTCAGGACACGTCTCACCCCGCAAGACCCCCGTACATCCGCACTCCCCGCATCCAGGAGAATCAGGTCATGAGCAACCCCCAGCAGCTCCGCTACAGCAAGGAGCACGAGTGGCTGTCGGCCGTCGAGGACGGCGTCGCCACGGTCGGCATCACCGAGCACGCGGCCAACGCCCTCGGCGACATCGTGTACGTCCAGCTCCCGGAGGTCGGTGACACGGTGACCGCGGGCGAGTCCTGCGGCGAGCTGGAGTCCACCAAGTCGGTCAGCGAGCTCTACGCCCCCGTCACCGGCGAGGTCGTCGAGGCCAACCAGGACGTCGTCGCCGACCCCGAGCTGGTGAACAAGCACCCGTTCGAGGGTGGCTGGCTGTTCAAGGTGCGCATCACCGGCGAGCCGGAGGACCTGCTCACCGCCGACGAGTACGACGCCTTCATCGCAGGCTGACCGAGACCCCCAGGGATCGATTCATGTCGCTTCTGAACACCCCTCTCCACGAGCTGGACCCGGACGTCGCCGCCGCCGTCGACGCCGAGCTCCGCCGCCAGCAGACCACCCTCGAGATGATCGCCTCGGAGAACTTCGCTCCGGTCGCCGTCATGGAGGCGCAGGGATCGGTCCTCACCAACAAGTACGCCGAGGGCTACCCGGGCCGCCGCTACTACGGCGGCTGCGAGCACGTCGACGTGGCCGAGCAGATCGCGATCGACCGGATCAAGGAGCTGTTCGGCGCCGAGTACGCCAACGTGCAGCCCCACTCCGGTGCCTCCGCCAACCAGGCCGCGCTGTTCGCGATCGCCCAGCCGGGCGACACGATCCTCGGCCTGGACCTCGCGCACGGTGGCCACCTCACCCACGGCATGCGCCTGAACTTCTCGGGCAAGCAGTTCAACGTGGTCGCCTACCACGTGGACGACAACGGCCTGGTCGACATGGCCGAGGTCGAGCGCCTGGCGAAGGAGCACCGCCCGAAGGTGATCATCGCCGGCTGGTCGGCGTACCCGCGTCAGCTCGACTTCGCCGAGTTCCGCCGGATCGCCGACGAGGTCGAGGCGTACCTGTGGGTCGACATGGCCCACTTCGCGGGCCTGGTCGCGGCCGGTCTGCACCCGAACCCGGTCGAGTACGCGGACGTGGTGACCTCCACCACCCACAAGACGCTCGGCGGCCCGCGCGGCGGCATCATCCTGGCGAAGAAGGAGTTCGCGAAGAAGCTGAACTCCTCCGTCTTCCCGGGCTTCCAGGGCGGCCCGCTGGAGCACGTGATCGCGGCCAAGGCCGTCTCCTTCAAGGTCGCGGCCTCGGAGGAGTTCAAGGAGCGCCAGCAGCGCACCCTGGACGGCGCCCGGATCATCGCCGAGCGCCTGGTCCAGGACGACGTCAAGGAGCACGGCGTCGCGGTCCTGTCCGGCGGCACCGACGTCCACCTGCTCCTGGTCGACCTGCGCGACAGCGAGCTGGACGGCCAGCAGGCCGAGGACCGGCTCCACGAGGTGGGCATCACGGTCAACCGGAACGCCGTTCCGAACGACCCGCGCCCGCCGATGGTCACCTCCGGTCTGCGCATCGGCACGCCGGCCCTCGCCACCCGCGGCTTCCAGGCCGAGGACTTCCGCGAGGTCGCCGACGTGATCGCCGAGACGCTGAAGCCCGGCTTCGACGCCGAGGCGCTCAAGGCCCGGGTGACCGCGCTCGCGGAGAAGCACCCGCTGTACCCCGGCCTGAAGTAATTTCGTACGATTTAGTTCCGGCTTTGTTCGTACGACAGCTCCGGGGCACCGCGCACACTGGACAGTGAGCGCGGTGCCCCACCGCTTTGCCGCCCTCCCCGCTCTTTCTGCTCGTTCTGCACCACCCCGGCAGACAACGGCGTCTAGCCCCACAAGGAGTCCCCCGTGGCCATCTCGGTCTTCGACCTGTTCTCGATCGGCATCGGCCCGTCGAGCTCCCACACGGTGGGCCCGATGCGCGCGGCCCGCATGTTCGCCCGTCGCCTGAAGAACGAGGGCCTGCTCACGCACGTCGCCACGGTCCGGGCCGAGCTGTACGGCTCGCTCGGCGCCACCGGCCACGGGCACGGCACCCCGAAGGCCGTCCTGCTCGGCCTGGAGGGCCACTCGCCGCGCACGGTGAACGTCGAGACCGCCGACGACGAGGTCGAGCGGATCAAGTCGAGCGGCCGGATCAACCTGCTGGGCGCCCACGAGATCCCGTTCTCCTTCGACGACGACCTGGTCCTGCACCGCCGCAAGGCGCTGCCGTACCACGCCAACGGCATGACGGTCTTCGCGTACGACGCCGAGGGCGCGCTCGTCCTGGAGAAGACGTACTACTCGGTGGGCGGCGGCTTCGTCGTGGACGAGGACGCGGTGGCCGGCGAGAACCCGATCATCCCGGACGACACCGTCCTGAAGTACCCCTTCCGCACCGGTGACGAGCTGCTCCGGCTCACCAAGGACACCGGCCTGTCGATCTCCTCGCTGATGCTGGAGAACGAGAAGGCCTGGCGCACCGAGACGGAGATCCGCGAGGGCCTCCTGGAGATCTGGCGGGTCATGCAGTCCTGCGTCTCGCGCGGCATGTCCCGCGAGGGCATCCTCCCCGGCGGCCTCAAGGTCCGCCGCCGCGCCGCCACCTCCGCCCGCAAGCTGCGCTCCGAGGGCGACCCGGCCGCGCACGCGATGGAGTGGATCACCCTCTACGCGATGGCCGTGAACGAGGAGAACGCGGCGGGCGGCCGCGTGGTCACCGCCCCGACGAACGGCGCGGCCGGCATCATCCCGGCGGTCCTGCACTACTACATGAACTTCGTGCCCGGCGGGGCCTCGGAAGAGGAGAAGGAGGACGGCGTGGTCCGGTTCCTCCTCGCGGCCGGCGCCATCGGCATGCTCTTCAAGGAGAACGCCTCCATCTCCGGCGCCGAGGTCGGCTGCCAGGGCGAGGTCGGCTCCGCCTGCTCCATGGCCGCCGGCGCCCTCGCCGAGGTCCTGGGCGGCTCGCCCGAGCAGGTCGAGAACGCGGCCGAGATCGGCATGGAGCACAACCTGGGCCTGACCTGCGACCCGGTCGGCGGCCTGGTCCAGATCCCGTGCATCGAGCGCAACGGCATGGCGGCGGTCAAGGCCGTCACCGCGGCCCGCATGTCGATGCGCGGCGACGGCAGCCACCTGGTCTCCCTCGACAAGGTCATCAAGACCATGAAGGAGACCGGCGCGGACATGAGCGTGAAGTACAAGGAGACCGCGCGCGGCGGCCTCGCGGTGAACATCATCGAGTGCTGACCGGCCGAGCGGCCGAGCGGCCGGGGAACTGACCGGCCGGGCGGAGACCGGTCAGGTCGATGCCTGGTGCTCCGTCCGGGACGGGCCGACGAGACGTGCGAACGCGAACCGCAGCAGGACGGCGAGCGCGACCAGGGCGACGACGGCGAGGATCACCACGGTGGGGTTGACCCACGCGGGCACCAGGTCGTAGTCCGCGTTGCACTTGTCGTGCAGGGGGAAGAGCTTCGAGAACTCCTCGGCGTGGACCTTCCGGTAGGCCTCGTCGTAGTTCTCGTGGCGCAGGTGGACACAGGTCTCGCGCACGTCGAGACCTCCGGCGAAGAGGCCCCGGGCCCACGCCAGCAGGCCGGCGCAGAGGGAGACGGAGAGGGCGCGCGCCCACCACCTGGGGCGCCGCCAGCTGCCGTCCCGTAGTCCGCCCGCGATGCGGAACAGGTTCCACAGGTTCCACAGCGTCCATCCCGCGAAGAGGATGAGGCCGAGGGGTACGAGGATGTGCTTCATGCTGCTGTTGTCGCCGATCGTCACCGGGCGGAGCGCGCCTGGGCGGCCTTGAGGCACTTCTCGTGGTGCGCCGGTCGTTGAAGCCGAACGACCAGGAGACGCCGCCCCCCGTTGGATGGATTTCCCGGATGCAAACTATCCGCGCCCCGACGGCCCGGACCAGTCATCTTCCGGCCACGGGGGCCCGTCATACGGTGATCGTCATCACGGTTGCGTACCGGCTGCGCAGGCCAGGGCCCGGCGGGCACCGGCTCACCGGGGCAGCAGCCAGTGCGGGTCCGGCACCACCGTGAGCAGCGCGGAGACCAGCACCACCGCGGCGAGCACGCCGAGTTCCACGCGGGCCGGGGGCTGGGCGTCGGCGCCGCGGAGCATGCGACGGCGGGCGGTGAGGGCGAGCAGCGCGGTGAGTCCGAAGAGGCCGAGCTTGACCAGCAGGACCCGGCCGTACGCGGTGCTGAACACGCCGTCGAGCGGCAGCCGGCGCAGGGTGGAGCAGGTGCCGGTGACGCAGAGGGCGCCGAAGACCCAGGCGGCCATCCTCGCGTAGCGCATCAGCACGTCCGGGGCGCCGCCGCGCAGCCGCATGGTGCGGAGCACGTGGGACAGCGTGCCGAACCACAGCGAGGCGGCCGTCAGGTGCACCACGGTGAGGCCGACGCCGATGGCCGGGCTGTACGACTCGGGGTGGGCGCGCATCGCCTCGGCGCCGACGGCGACGGCGAGCGGGAGCGCGGCGAGCGCCGGGCGACGGGTGGCCGCGCAGACGGCGGTGAGGACGAAGGCGTTGGCCGTGACGAGGATCAGCCGGCCCTCGCGGAGCCCGTACACGGTGCTGAGCCCGAGTCCGCTGACGGCGGCGAGCAGGAGCAGCAGTCCCACGGAGGCCGCGCAGCCCAGGGCGGCGGCGGGCAGGGACCAGCGGCGCGGCAGCGGACCCTCCCCGGCGATGCGGACGCCGGCGAGTTCGCCCACGGTGACGGCGAAGGCGATGAGGACGAGGAGCCGCAGCAGGGTGATGGTGCCGGCGGCGGGAATGACCAGTTCGCCGGTGCCCGTCTGGGCGAGCCCGGCGCCGAGGAGCGCGACGGCGAGGACGGCGGTTCCGGCGAGAACCGCGGCCGTCAGGCGGGTCGGGGTGCCGAAGGGCCCGGGGAACGTCACCCCATGATCGTCACCGGGGTCCGGACGGGCGGCAACTCACGTACGTACGCATGGTGGTACGCGGTCCGCGGGGGCTCGGCGGCCCCGTGCCCGCCCGTCCGCCGGACAGCCCTTAGGCCTGCTTGGCCTTGCTGAGGTGGGCCCAGAACTCCTCGAAGGTGAGCTTGCCGTCGTCGTTGCCGTCGCGCTGGGCGATGATCGCCTCGGCGACCGTCTCGGTCACGTTGAAGTCACCCATCTCGGCCATGACGTGCTTGTACTCGGCGGCCGTGATGAAGCCGTCCCCGTCCACGTCGAACTTGTTGAATGCCGTGCGCGCCGACTCGATGTCCGCCACTGCTTCCGCCCCTTCATGGTGCTTCGGTACTTCGATGTAGGGGGCCAGATTAGCGGGGCGCCGCCGTGCCGCATGATGGGGGCATGAGCGCGGACACGGCCGGAACGGTGGCGGGGATACTGGCGGCGGCGGCCCGGGGGGACTTCCCGGCGCCGGACGGGTCGACGACGATCCTGCCGCAGCCGAACGGCCGCGACGCGGGCGTGCTGTCCTTCACGGCGCACTCGGTGGTGTTCCTCGACGAGGACCCGGAGTGGATCCGCGCCGAGCTGGCCGCGGCGTCCGCGGACCCGCTGGTCGCGAGCATGACCCCGGGCTTCCTGACCGCGCTGACGGCCCGCACCGGCCGGTACATGAACACCATCGACCTGATGACGGTCGCGGACGCGCTGCCCGGTGACCCGGGGATCGAGCTGCGGGAGATCGACGACCAGGAGCATCCGCGGGTGGCGCGGGCCCTGAAGTACCGCGACGACGTACGGGTGTGGGTCACCGACGGCGGTCTGGTGACCCTGGGCCGGGGCGTGGCGGGCCGGACGGAGGTCGCGGTCGAGGTCGACGAGGACGTCCGCCACCGCGGCCTCGGCCGCGCCCTGGCGACCGCGGCCCGCCATCTCACCCCGGACCCGGTCGTCTGGGCCCAGGTCTCCCCCGGCAACGCCCGCAGCGTCCGCACGTTCCAGGCGGCGGGCTACCGCACGGTCGGGGCCGAGGCGCTGCTGGTGGCCCGCTAGGCGGTGCCGGGCCCTGAACCGCCGGACACCGCCTAGCGGAAGATGCCGGTGTGGCCGAGCGAGTAGCGGCCGGGCTGCGGGTACACCGCCAGGCCGTGCGGGCCGCTGCCGACCGGGATGCGGGCCAGCTGCTTGCCGTTGGTCGTGTCGATCGCGTACACCTCGGAGTCGTAGCGGCCGGAGAGCCACAGCACCTTGCCGTCGGCGGAGACGCCGCCCATGTCCGGGGAGCCGCCGTCGGGGAGCCACCACTTCTTGGTGAGCTTGTTCCTGGTGAAGTCGAAGACGGAGACGGAGCCCTCGCCGCGGTTGGAGACGTACATCTCCCTGGAGTCGCGGGAGACGTAGAGGCCGTGGCAGCCCTTGCCGGTGGGCAGCAGCGTCGGGGTGGTGAACCGGTCGCCGTCGAGGACCCACATGCCGTGGGCCATCATGTCGGCGACGTAGAAGGTCTTGCCGTCCGGGGAGATCTTCACGTCCTGCGGCATGGCGCCCTGGAAGGGCAGTTTCTGCTGGCCGACGACCTCCATCTTCTCGGTGTCGACCTTGAGCAGCTCGCCGGAGAACTCGCAGGAGACGATGAAGTAGCGCCCGTCGGCGGAGAAGTCGGCGTGGTTGACGCCGTAGCAGCTGACGGGGACGGTCTTCTTCCGCTCCATGGTGTGCGGGTCGCGGAAGACGAGCTCGCGGTCGAGCGAGGCCATGACGACGGCGTACCGGCCGTTCGGGGTGAAGTACAGGTTGTACGGGTCGTGGACCTCGACGGGTTTGCCGGCGGCGCCGGTGGCCGGGTCGATCGGGGTGAGGGTGTGGCCGCGGTCGTTGTTGACCCAGAGGGTCTTCATGTCCCAGGAGGGGACGACGTGCTGCGGCTGGCTGCCGACCGGGATGGTCTCGATGACCTTGTAGGTGGCCGGGTCGATGACGGAGACCGTGTTGGAGTTGGTGTTGGGGACGTAGACCCGGGACGGGAAGTCCTTGACGACCGGCGAGAGCGCGTTCGGCCGGTCGGCGGCGTAGACGTCGTCGGGCTTGAGCAGCGGCGGCATGCCGGGCAGCCCGGTGGGGACGGGGGGCCGCTCCTTCGGTACGGCGGGGAGCGCGCCGGCCTCCTTGGTGCCACCGGTGCGCGGGGTCGCCGGGTGGGGGCCGCCGCAGCCGGCGAGGCCGGCGCCGAGGGCGAGCAGCAGGGCGGCGGCGCCCAGGTTCCTGGTACGAGTCGTGAGGTTCGGCATCAGCTCAGCAGCTCCGTGGTGGTCACCGCGCGCAGGCCGCGGCGGTCGAGGTCGGCGAGGAGGAGGGGCAGCGCGGCGACGGTGTCCGGGTAGCCGAAGTGCAGGCTCACGACGGAGCCGGCCCGGATCCGGCCGGTGACGTTGGCGACGACGGCCGCCGGTCCCGGCCGGGTGAAGTCGAGCGAGTCGACGTCGTACGAGAGGACGTGCGGGTAGCCGGCGCGGCGGGCGGCCCGCTGGACGACGGGGCCGGCGTGCTGGGTGCGCGAGGGCCGGAACCAGGTGCCGATGGAACCGGTGAGGCGGCGCAGCCGGCGGGCGCAGCCCTCGATCTCGGCGTGGGCGTCGGTCTCGCTCATCGCGTTGATGTCGATGTGGCGCTGGGTGTGGTTGCCGAGGTCGTGGCCGCCGTCCAGGATGCGCCGCGCCATCTCGGGGTGCTGGTCGAGCCACTCGCCGACGGCGAGGACGGTGAGGTGCGCGCCGGCGTGCTCGGCCCGGTCGAGGATCGCGCGGGCGAGGGCGGGGTCGCCCTGGCCGTGGAAGGTGAGGGCGACCCGGGGGCGGTCGGGCGGGCCGGCGGCGATCTCGGTGGGGCGGCCCGGGTAGCGGCGGGGCGCCGGGGCGGCGACGGGGGCCGCCGGCGCGGGGCTGCGCGGGCCGGGTTCGGGGCGCGGCTCCGTGCCGCAGGCGGTGGCGAGGGCTCCCGCGAGGGCGGTGGCCGCGCCGGCCCGGAGGGCACCGCGGCGGTCGGTCGGCATCACGGGCACCATTTAAAGGCTGTTAAGCCCGAAAGATAACGATTGGGCCGATTCAGGACGTTTACGGGTCGCGATCAACCGTCCACTCTGCGGACGAGCCGGGGAAACACCCGATGAACCCCATACTTATTCATCATTTACAAGGCAGGTGCTCTAGGTCACCAACGATTCATCGACAATGAATCCAGATATGTCCAGATATGACCCAGTAGGGACTTTTGGCACCGAGGCCACCTGTCTGCCATAGTCGATGACACGACCCCCATTGACCCGGGCCAGGTCGACATAGCTGCCGTGGGCGACACCCCCCCTAGCCCACGGCGCACCACACGGAAGCCCCCAGGCGCCCCAACAGGGCGGACGGGGGCTTCCGTGCGTGCGGGCCGGTCCGGTCACTCCGGGGCCGGGGCGCGCAGCAGCCGGGTGAGCCGGACCGAGGCCTGGTGGGCCTCGGCCAGCGCGAGGGCATGCGCCTCCCGGACCACCGGGGCGTCCGTCCCGGTCGCCGTAGGCTCGGCACCGGCTTCCGGGTCGGGCTCGAGCACGATGTCGAAGCGACCGTGGTCGAAGGAGGTTCCCGGCGCGGGCAGCACCCGGACCACCCGCTCGCGCTTGCCCTGCTTCCGCAGCTCCAGTGCCCGGTGGTGGCAGTACGGGTTGTTCCCCGGCCGTCCGAGCAAGGAGTGCGCGGTCCAAGTACAGCCACCCTGGCAGACGTCCGCGTGGGCACAGCCGGCGCAGAAGCCCCACAGTTCCCGGCGCCGGTCCTCGCGGGCGAAGGACAGCCGGGACGCGGACGCCCACAGCTCCGCGAGCGGCGTGTCGGGCACCCGGCCGGCCCCGTAGGACGCGGTGGGCAGGGACGGGCAGCCCTTCACCGTGCCGTCGGCCTCGATGCCCAGGACGTTACGGCCGGCGAAGCAGCCGGCCCAGGACGCGGCCGGATCACCGCCGCCGCGCAGCAGCGCCTCGTAGGGGCCGAAGTAGCCGATGTTGTTGCCCGGTTGCAGCAGCAGTCCGCCCGCCAGACCCTCCGTGTACAGCTCGGCGAGCAGCGGCATCAGCTCGTTCATCCGGTACGGCTGCATCAGCAGCTGGTGGTGGTCGGCGGCCCGGCCCATCGCGACGGTGAGCTGCACCTGCCAGTTGCGCACGCCGGCTGCCAGGAACTCCTGGAGCAGCTCGCGCAGGTGCGGCAGGACGGCGCCGGTGATCTGGGTGTTGACGCTCGTCCTGATCCCGTGGGCGCGCAGCAGGCCGAGCGCCTCGATGGCAGCGGCGTACGATCCGGGGCGGCCACGGAGGTGGTCGTGCAGCGGGGCCGGCCCGTCGACGGAGACGCCGCAGGCGACGAGGCCGGCCTCGGCCGCCCGGGCGACGCGCGCCTCGGTGAGCCGCCAGGCGCCGGTCTGCATCGTGCACTGCATCCCGGCGTCGGTGACGGCCCGGACGATCTCCGCCCAGTCGGCTCGCAGATACGCCTCGCCGCCGATCAGCGTGACCTCGCGGGTGCCCGCGTCCCGGAGCTGCCGGACGACATCCAGGCACTCCCGCGTGGTCAGCTCGCGCGGACGCCGGCTGCCCGCGCGCGAACCGCAGTGGCCGCATTTCAGATTGCAGGCCAGGGTCAGTTCCCACACGGCGTGCACGAGCTGGTGCTCCCGCACTTCCCGGGCGTCCACGCTCCGGTGGGGTCTCGCCGCGCGCCGCCGGTCCGCCGACGCGTCAGCCATCCGCTCCGCCCGCCCGGTCCAGGCGGTCGATCGCCGTCTGCAGCGCCTCCAGGGCCTGTCTCACCTCGCCGCGCCGGTCGTCCGCGACGGGCGCGAAGTCGATGCCGTACAGGGCCCTGCGGGCCGCCTCGGCGACCGCCTTCATGTGCTGGAGGTCGTTGCCGGCGATCGCGTCGTGGATCGGGGGGCCGTAGGGGGGAACGGGATGAATGCCGGGGGGCTCGGCCACGTCGCCGGTCATGCTCTCTCCCTTTCAGGCGTATGCGTAGGAACTCGAGGAGTATTCGGAGTAGTCCCCGCCCCCGTTGAGGGCCGCCAGGGGCAGGTCCTGGGCGCAGCCGGCGCAGGTGACGGACCGACCACCGTCCCTGCCGCGGACCGTGACCCAGGCGGTCTCGGCGTCGGTGAGAACGGACCGGAGCCGTTCCCGGTCGTGCTGTCCGGTGTCGACGGCCGTCTTGGCGAAGTCCAGGAAGGTGAGGGCGCGGCCGCAGTACGGGCAGACGCGCTCCACCACCCGGAACGGCCCGCGCAGCGCGGAGGGCTCGGCGTCGAGGAAGTCGGCGAGTTCCTGGACCTCGTCGTCGGTCATCGTCCGCAGCGACGGCGGGTCGTCCAGCGGAAGCCGCTCGATGACGCCGGCCCCGACCTCGTACGTCCTCGTCCTCTCGGGCCGCTCCCGCAGCATCTCCACGATCTCGTCATAGCCCAGCTTCACGGGTGGAACCTCCTTCGGCGGTGCGGGCCTTGCGCGGGGCCGCCTGTTCCCGGGCGGCCTTGTGTCCGGCAGAGAACTCCCTGCCGTAGTAGATGAGGATCTCCTCGCCGGGAGCGATGTCCCGGCATGCCTCGACTTCCATCACGGCAGCCTCCGGATCGACGGACCAGCTCGCGTTGGGGCTGTCGGCGTGGTTGTACAGGGCGCCGTATCCCAGGGGCAGCACGACCCTCAGGGGCCGGGTGGACACGGTGACGGCGTGGTCGAACAGAACGGCGCTGCTCCGCCACGCCGATCCGTCCAGCCGCAGGATCGGACAGCGTTCGACGAGCTCGCCGGATGCGAACGCACGGCCGGCGAACACGCCGCGGCCGGCGATCCGGGACGGACCCGCCACCACGTCCCCGCACCTGGTCTCCATCGGTCGCACGGGCTCAGGAAGAGGAGCCGGCGGCGTCCGGGCCGCCGTACCGGTGCCACGGATAGGGGCCTTCGATCTCCGCGACATTGACCGACCGGAAGTAGCCGGCCGCCACCAGGGGATCCCGGCGCGCGGTGTCCCAGGCGTCGTCCAGGTCCGGCGCGGTGAGAAGCATGTACCCCTCCTTGCCGCTCGCCTGGTGCCCGACGAAGTGCAGCCGGCCCTCCTGGTACAGCTCGCCGAGGCGGGTGACATGGGCGACTTCCGTCTCCGCTTCCGGCGGCGCCATCTGCACGGGGCTGGGGTCGGAGAACGTCACGAGGAACATCCGCGGGCCGCTCGGGCCGTTGAGGAACCGCATCCGGTCGGGGTCCTGGAACGGCAGCGGAACCTGCTCGTCAGCGGGGTCGACCGCGCCTTTGGGGCCGACGAGCACACCGAACCCGAAGGGGAGCGGGCTGACCCGTTCCGCACGCATGTCCTCGACGGCCACGTCGTCGGCCACCATCATGGGCGTCTTGGGCGGGTATCCGCCGACGCAAAAGCTGCAACCGGTCATCACTGTCTCCTGGGTCGTCCTGCGACCATTGAGACACACAGAGTGACGAGGCGCGCGTTTTGAAGGTCGGATGGGCCCGTTTCCGTCACCCTCAGCGATTTTCGAGGGCCGGCAGCACCCCTAGCGGTCCATGACCCGCATCTCGAACCAGGTGGTCTTGCCGCGCGGCGCCAGGTCGACGCCCCAGCGGTCGGAGAGCTTGTCGACGAGGAAGAGGCCGCGGCCGCTGGTGTCCAGCTCGTGCACCGGCATCAGACAGGGCAGCCCGCGCGAGGGGTCGCGGACCTCGATCCGGATCCAGCCGCGGCGGCGCAGCATCCGCAGTGCGAAGACCCGGGCCCCTGTGTGCCGGACCGCGTTGCCGACGAGTTCGGAGACGAGCAGCACCGCGTGCTCGGCGATCTGCGGGTTCAGTTTCCAGTGGCGCAGCACCACCCACTCGGTGAGCCGGCGGGCGACCGCGGCGGACTCGGGGCGGGACGGCAGCCGGGCGTCCTCCTCGGCCGGGTTGCCGTACATCGCCAGCGCCTCGGTCGCCAAGTCCTGTGCGTCCGGGGCCGGTTCGTCCTCGGCGCCCGGCACCCACCGTGCGGCGGTCGCACCGCCACGCTGCCGCGGTTGTTCCGTACCCTCCAGGCCCGCCATGCCCCCATCATGGCCGCACGGAGCCGCCCGCGGGGCCGTTCCGGGGGAATCGATCCCCCGGAATCGACAATTCCACGAGACTGACGGAGGCATATGCCAAAGTCAGTCGAAAGACCGTCTCAAGACGGTCCGGCTCAGACGAACTTGGCCTTGCCCGGACCCTCCTCGACGAAGCTGCGCATCCCGCGCTCCCGGTCCTCCGTCGCGAACAACCCCGCGAACCAGGTGCGTTCGATGGCGAGGCCGGTGTCGATGTCCGCCTCCAGACCCTGGTCGATCGCCTCCTTGGCGGCCCGCAGCGCGACGGCCGGGCCCTGGGCGAGCTTCGCGGCCCAGGCGTGCGCCTGCTCGTAGACCTCGGCGGCCGGGACGACCCGGTCGACCAGGCCGAGCTGGAGCGCCTCGTCGGCCTTCACCATGCGGCCGGTGAAGATGAGGTCCTTCGCCTTCGAGGGGCCGATGAGGCGGGAGAGCCGCTGGGTGCCGCCGGCGCCCGGGATGAGGCCGAGCAGGATCTCGGGCTGGCCGAGCTTGGCGTTGTCCGCCGCGATCCGGTAGTCGGCGCACAGCGCCAGCTCGCAGCCGCCGCCCAGCGCGTAGCCGGTGACGGCCGCGACGACGGGCTTCGGGATGCGGGCGATCGCCGTGAAGGAGTCCTGCAGCGCGCGGGACCGCTTGACCATGGCCACGTGGTCCATGACCTGCATCTCCTTGATGTCCGCGCCGGCCGCGAACACCTTCTCGCCGCCGTAGAGGACGACCGCGCGGACGTCGTCGCGGTCGGTCACCTCCTGGGCCAGCTCGCGCAGCCGGTCCTGGGTGGCGACGTCCAGGGCGTTCATCGGGGGACGGTCGAGGCGGATCGTGCCGACGCCTTCGGCGACTTCGAGGTTCACAGTCATGGACCGAAGGTTAGCCGCCGTTAACGGGAAGGGCCCCGGTGCTGTTGCTCACAGCACCGGGGCCCTGTCGGCTCGTACGGGACGAGGCTTACGCCTTCCACTCCGACCAGGACATGTTCCAGCCGTTGAGGCCGTTGTCCGGCTGGATCTGCTTGTCCTTCGAGTTCTTCACGATGACGACGTCACCGATGAGCGAGCGGTCGTAGAACCAGGCCGCCGGGGTCGAGCTGTCACCCGCGCCGCGGGCGTCGCGCAGACCGACGCAGCCGTGGCTGGTGTTGGTGTTGCCGAAGATGCCCGGGGAGCCCCAGTAGTTGCCGTGCACGAAGGTGCCCGAGGCGGACAGGCGCATCGCGTGCGGCACGTCCTTGATGTCGTACTCGCCGCCGAAGCCCACGGTGGCGCCGTTCATGCGGGTCACCTTGTACTTCTCGCTGATGACCATCTGCCCGTTGTACGTCGTCGTGGACGGCGCGCCCGCGCTGATCGGGATGGTCTTGATGATCTTGCCGTCGCGCTCGACCTTCATGGTGTGCGCGGAGGCGTCCACCGTGGAGACCTGGCGGCGACCGATGGTGAAGGAGAACGTCTTCTTCTGCTTGCCGTAGACGCCCGGCCGGCCCTCGACGCCGTCGAGATTGAGCTGCACGGTCACCTTGGTGCCGGCGGCCCAGTAGTTCTCGGGACGGAAGTCGAGGCGGTCGTTGCCGAACCAGTGGCCCTCGATCGGCACGGCCGGCACGGCCGTCACCTTGATGGCGCGCTCCACGGCCTCCGGGTCGGTGATGCCCCGGGTGAAGTTGATGGAGACCGGCATGCCGACGCCGACGGTCTCGCCGTTCTCCGGCGTGTAGTGGCCGATGAAGGTGTTCTTCGGGACGAGCGTGGTGAAGGTGGTGTCCTTCGCCGACTCACGGCCGTCGGAGTCCTGGGCGATCGCGTGCACCTTGTACTGGGTGCTCGCGGACAGGTGCGAGGTCGGCTCCCAGCTGGCACCGTCGGCGGAGATCTTCCCGTCGACCTTGTTGCCCTCGGAGTCGGCGACCGTGACCGTGGTCAGCTTGCCCTGGTCGGCCGTCACCTTCAGCGCGCCGCTGGTGGCGACGGAGTCCGCGCCGTCCTTCGGGGCGACGTTGACGACCGCCTGCGAGGCCGCATTCTCCTGCTTGCCGCCGGCGCTGCCCGCCGGGTCCTGGCCCCCCTTGCCGCCGCCGGTGGCACCCCCGCCGCCGCCGCACGCCGTCAGGACGAGGAGCAGCGTCCCCGTCGCCAGGGCGCCCAGGCGGGCGCTGCGCCGCCGTCGTCCCGCGGTCGCCTCGGATATCGGCTGCCCGTTCACTATGGATCTCTCCCCTCGCACGACCCGGCACCGCCAGGGCCCCACCCCCGTGCGCATCCTTCCGCGCACACGGCGTTAGATAATCACACCGTGGGACACGAAAGTTCCTCGTGAATGTCACCGTTCAGTCGCAGTTGCCGTGATAGAGCGGAAGCCGGCCCCTCAGTTCGGCGCCGAACCGGCGGAGAAACCCTCAGCTCAGCGCCGAGCCCTCCTTCCAGCGGCTCCACTCCACGTTCCAGCCGCCGAGCCCGTTGTCCGGGGCGACCTGCTTGTCGCGCGAGTTGACGACCTCGATCACGTCCCCGACCAGCGTCCGGTCGAAGAACCAGCCCGCCGGGGTGTCCGCACCGCCGCCCTTCACGTCCCGCAGACCGACGCAGCCGTGGCTGACGTTCGCCGAGCCGAAGGTGTCCGCCGAGGCCCAGTAGTTGCCGTGCAGGAAGGTGCCCGAGTCGGTGAGCCGCATCGCGTGCGGCACGTCCTTGATGTCGTACTCGCCGCCGAAGCCGACTGTCCGCCCGTCCATCCGCGTCACGTCGAAGAGCTCCGTGACCACCATCTTCCCGTTGTACGTGGTGGTCTTCGGCGCGCCCGCGGTGATCGGCAGCGTGGTGAGCGGCTCGCCGTCGCGCACGATGTCCATCGTGTGCTTCTCGGCGTCGACGCGGGAGACCTGCGAGCGGCCGACGGTGAAGCCGATGGTCTTGCGCTGGATCCCGTAGACGCCCGGCGCGCCCTCGACGTCGCGCAGCCCGAGGTCGACGGTGACCCTGGTGCCCGGCTGCCAGTACGCGGCGGGGCGGAAGTCGAGCCGGTCCTTGCCGAACCAGTGGCCGACGACCTCCACCGGCGGGTCGGAGGTCACGCTGATGGCCCGCTCGACCTCGGCGCGGTTCTCGATCTCCCGGTTGAAGGAGAAGGAGACGATCATGCCGACGCCGACCGTGGAGCGGTTCTCCGGCTTGAAGTAGCCGATGAAGCGGTGCTCGGGGACGACGGTGGTGAAGGTGGTGTGCCGGGCCGAGCGGCGGCCGTACCCGTCCAGGGCGACCGCGTCGACGCTGTACTTGGCGGCGAGCGCGAGCCGGGTGCCGGGCCGGGGCCGCCAGTGCAGCCCGTCCGTGGAGATCTCCCCCGCGAGCTCGGTGCGCTGCGCGTCCTCCACCTGGACCACCGTCACCCGCTCAAGGCGCCCGCTGTCGACCGAGATCTCCACCGGGTCCCCGGCGAGCACCCCGCGGCTGCCGTCCTCGGGGCTCACCCGGATCACATCGCCCGGCGCCCGGGCCTTTCCGGGCAGGGGGCCGTCGAACAGGCCGCCGCCCCCGCCGTCCGTTCCGCTGCAGCCCGCGAGGCCCGCGAGCAGGCCCGCCACGGCGAGCGCGAGCCCCGCCCGCTTCAGTACATGTCTCACGCCCGGCCCAACGACGGCCCCCCTCCAGGGGAAACGTGCGGGCGCGGCATGTTGGGAGCGGGGCCGACCGGGCAGAACAGTCGGGAGGACGTACGGGGAGCCGCGGCCGGGACGCCGCCCTGCGCCGTACGAGAGCCGCGGGAGGCCGGACGGTGTCGAGCGCAGCCGAGCAGGAGGCGGTACGTCAGCGTGCCCATGAGCCACGGGTGCCGGTGGTGTGGCCGGGGGCGCCGACGCCGCTGGGCGCCCGGGTCCGGGTCGGGCCGGACGGGGCCATGGGCACCAACTTCGCGTTGTGGGCGGGCGGGGCGGAGGCGGTGGAGCTGTGTCTGTTCGCGCCGGACGGCACGGAGACCCAGCTGCCGCTGACCGAGCTGACCCATGAGATCTGGCACGGCTTCGTGCCCGGCGTCGGCCCCGGACAGCGGTACGGCTACCGGGTGCACGGCCGCTGGGACCCGTGGACCGGAGCCCGCTGGAACCCGGCGAAGCTGCTTCTCGACCCGTACGCGCGGGCCGTCGACGGGGACTTCACGCTGCCGCCGGAGGTGTACGGCCACGTCCGCGACTGGCCGCAGCAGCATGTCGCCGACACCGTCCGCGACGAGCGGGACTCCGCCCCGTACGTCCCCAAGGGCGTCGTCGTCCAGGACGACGACGACTGGTCCGACGACCGCCGGCCCAAGACGCCCTGGCCGGACTCGGTCATCTACGAGCTGCACGTCCGCGGCTTCACCATGCGTCACCCGGGCATCCCCGAGCACCTGCGCGGCACCTACGCGGGCCTCGCGCACCCGGCGGCCGTCGAGCACCTCGTACGGCTCGGGGTGACGGCGGTCGAGCTGCTGCCGGTGCATCAGTTCGCGCACGAGGACCATCTGCTGCGGCGCGGGCTGTCCAACTACTGGGGCTACAACTCGATCGGCTACTTCGCCCCGCACGCCGGCTACTCCTCGTCCGGCACCACCGGGCAGCAGGTCGGCGAGTTCAAGCGGATGGTGCGGGCGCTGCACGCGGCCGGGATCGAGGTGATCCTCGACGTCGTCTACAACCACACCGCGGAGGCCGGCGAGCTGGGCCCCACGCTGTCCCTGAAGGGGATCGACAACCGCGGCTACTACCGGCTCCAGTCGGACGCCCGCCGCTACGCCGACTACACCGGCTGCGGCAACACCCTGCACGTGGTGCAGCCGCAGGTGCTGCGGCTCATCACCGACAGCCTGCGCTACTGGGTCACCGAGATGGGCGTGGACGGCTTCCGCTTCGACCTGGCCGCGGCGCTCGCGCGGTCGATGCACGACGTCGACATGCTCTCGCCGTTCCTCGCGGTCATCGCCCAGGACCCGGTGCTGCGGCGGGTGAAGCTGATCGCCGAGCCGTGGGACGTCGGCAACGGCGGCTACCAGGTGGGCGCCTTCCCGCCGCTGTGGACCGAGTGGAACGACCGCTACCGGGACGCCGTGCGGGACTTCTGGCGCGGCGCGCTGCCGGACGTGCGCGACCTCGGCTACCGGCTCTCCGGCTCCAGCGACCTGTACGCGTGGGGCGGCCGGCGCCCGTACGCCTCGGTCAACTTCGTCACCGCGCACGACGGCTTCACGCTCCGCGACCTCGTCACGTACGAACGCAAGCACAACGAGGCCAACGGCGAGGGCAACCGGGACGGCACCCACGACAACCGGTCCTGGAACTGCGGCGTGGAGGGCGAGACCGACGACGCGGAGGTGGGCGCCCTGCGCCGCCGCCAGTCCCGCAACCTGCTGACCACGCTGCTGCTCTCCACCGGCGTGCCGATGCTGGTCGCGGGCGACGAGATGGGCCGCACCCAGGGCGGCAACAACAACGCCTACTGCCAGGACAACGAGATCGGCTGGCTCGACTGGACGCTGCCCGAGGAGCCGGGCCGCGCCCAGTTGCTCGCGCTGACCCGGCGGCTGCTCGCGCTGCGCCACCGGCATCCGGTGCTGCGCCGCGGCGCCTTCTTCTCCGGCCGGCCGCAGGGCGCGGACGGGCTGCGGGACCTGGCCTGGTTCACCACCGAGGGCACCGAGATGACCGAGCGGGACTGGTACGCGCCCGCCGCCACGCTCGGCCTGTACCTGTCGGGCCGTGACATACCGGGCCGGGACGCCCGCGGCGAGCAGGTCCTCGACGACAGCTTCCTCGCGGTGCTGCACGCCGGACCCCGCCCGGTGCGCTTCCGGCTGCCGGGCCCGCCGTGGGCGGAGTCGTACGAACTGGTCGTCGACACCGCCCTGGAGGACCAGTCCGGCCCGCCGGGCACGGTGCACCCGGGCGGGGAGAAGATCACGGTGGCGGAGCGGTCGGTGGTGCTGCTGCGGGTGGCCGGGGTTCAGGAGAGCTGCACGTAGCAGGTGTAGTCGCCCTCGATGTCGACGTCCGGGCCGGTGTAGGAGGAGCTGGAGGAGCCGGCGCCGTAGGTGTAGTACGTGCCGGCCGGACGCGCGTCGCGCACCCAGGCGGCCGGCGCGGAGTCGAACCTGCTGCCGCAGCGCTCGCCAGCCTTCTTGTCGGCGACGCCGGTCGGGTTGCCCTCGATGCTCTCCTTGATCTTCACCTGGCCGAAGACCCGCAGGTCGGCGTCGCTCCCGCAGGGGACGGCGCGGACCAGGTCGAGGCTGCCGGCGAGGCCGGTGTCGGCGGAGCCGCAGGCGCCGGGCTTGAGCTTGGCGAGCGGGGTGAGGGCCTTCTCGGCGTCCTCGGCCTTCCTCGCCTGCCACTCCTGCGGGTCGCCCACCTTGGTGCTGCCGAAGCCGGCGACGGCGTATTCGGCCTTGAGGGAGGTGACGCCCTTGAGGAGCCCGTCCTTGTGCAGCGCCTTCAGGACGGGCTTGTAGTCGGCGGTCGCCCGGGTGAGCCGGCCCTTTGCGTCGAGCACGACCGTCAGCGCGACCCGCTCGCCGCCCCGGAAGTACTTCAGCGTGGGCTGGAGGTTGTACGGCAACGCGGGCGCGGCCGTCTGCGGCGTGATGGTCAGCTCGTACGTACGGTTGCCGCGGGCGTCCTTGACCGGCTGCTTCGTCGCGTCGGCGTTCCGCACCACCTCGGCGAGGGTCCCGCCGTACGGGGCGGTCTCACCGGCCCGCTGGAGGATGCCGTCGTAGAGGTCGACGACGTCCATGGACGCCTGCGAGGAGTAGCGCAGCCAGCCGCCCCGCCTGGTCCGGTAGTCGACCTGGTTGCCCTGGATCTCGTACGACTCGCGCACGGGCTTGGCGCCGGGCCGGCCGCCGAGGTCGGCGGCGGCGTCCTCGGGGAAGCGGCGCGGGATGTCCAGGACGCGCCCGGCTTGGGCGCGGTCCTCGATGTAGTCCTGCACGCCGCTGGCGCTGTCCACGGCCGTGCCGTGGGCGGAGCCGTAGCGGAGCGTCCAGGTGAATCCTGCGGTTCCGGCCGCGTGGGTGGCCTTGGTGGCGGCCTGGAGCTGGTCGTCGAGCCGTACGTCGAAGACCGGCGTCCCCGACGGCGACGGGCTCGCCGCCCCCTTGGCGTCGCCCGGACCCCCGGACTGGCATGCCGCCAGCGCCGTGAGCAGCAGCGGCAGCAGCGCCGTGGCACGTGCGCGTCGGTTGTGTGTGGTCCCCACCCTTGTGTTCCTCATTCCCGCCCCAGGATCGATGGCCGGTGATCCTACGGGACGGGGGTCAGCCGCTGCGACCGAGAATGCCCCGCTCGTAGCCGACGGCGACCGCCGCGGCCCGGTCCTTGGCGCCCAGCTTGGCGAAGATGTGGGTGAGATGGGTCTTCACGGTGGCCTCGCTGATGAACAGCTCGGCGGCGATCTCGCGGTTGGAGGTGCCCTTGGCGACGAGTTCGAGGACCTCGCGCTCGCGGGCGGAGAGCGACTCGTCGGCGGGCGGGGCGGGGGTGCGGACCCGGGAGACGAGGCGGCTCGCGACGGCCGGGGAGAGCACGGTGCGGCCCTCGGCGGCGGCCCGGACGGCGGCGAACAGCTCCTCGCGCGGCGCGTCCTTGAGGAGGTAGCCGGTGGCGCCGGCCTCGATGGCGGGCAGGGTGTCGGTGTCCGTGTCGTACGTGGTGAGGACGAGGACCCGGGCGCGGGCGCCGCGCCGGGCGAGCTCGGCGATGGCGTCGACGCCGCCGCCACCGGGCATGCGAAGGTCCATCAGGACGACGTCCGGATCGAGGCGCTCGGCGAGCTCGACGCCCTCGACCCCGTTCGACGCCTCGCCGAGGACCCGGAAGGCGGGGTCGGCCTCGAACATGCCGCGCAGACCGTCGCGGACCACGGGGTGGTCGTCCACGAGGAGGAGGGTGATCTCAGACATGGCGCTCATCGGGACCCAACGGTACGCGAGCGCTGACGGCGGTGCCGTGACCGGGTTCGGCCTCCAACGTGAGGTGTCCGGCGAGCCGTTCGGCCCGGGCGCGCATGCCGTCGAGGCCGAAGCCGCCGGCCCGGGACCGGGCGGGGACGGCGGCCGGATCGAATCCCTGGCCGTCGTCGCGGACGTCGAGGGTGATCTCGTCGCCCATGTAGGAGAGGGTGACGCCGGCGCGGGCGGCGCCCGAGTGGCGCTCGGCGTTGGCCAGGGCTTCCTGGGCGATCCGCAGGAGGGTGGCGGCGATCTCGTCGTGCAGCGGGCGCTCGGTGCCGGTGACGGTGAACCGGGCGGTGATTCCGGTGCGTTCGGACCAGGCCGCGACGGTCTTCTTCAACGCCTCGGGCAGGGTGTCGTGTTCCAGGGCGACCGGGCTGAGGTTCTGCACGGAGCGGCGGGCCTCGCCGAGGCTGTGCCGGGCGAGGTCGGCGGCGCGCCCCAGGTGGACCCGGGCGAGCTCGGGGTCGGTGGTCATGGAGACCACCTGGAGCTGGGCGATGACGCCGGTGAGGCCCTGCGCGATGGTGTCGTGGATCTCGGCGGCGAGCCGCCGCCGCTCGTCGGCGACGCCGGCCTCGCGGGCCTGCACGAGGAGCTGGGCCTGGAGCGCGGCGTTCTCGGCGAGGGCCTGCTCCAGGCGGGCGTTGGTGCGGGCGAGCGTGGCGGCCTTCTCCGCCTCCTTCTGGCCGAGGTGGGCGAGGCCGAGGGCGAGGCAGGCGTTGATGACGAACAGCCCGCCGAACGCCACCCATTGGAGCACGAAGCGGGGTGGCAGGCCGCCGGACTGGGATCCGGCGAGGGTGAGCGCGACGGCGAGCAGTCCGGCCCGGCCCAGGACCGGTCGGGGCGGAAGCAGGTGGTAGGCGTCGAAGTAGCCCATGCACGCGAAGACGGCGAAGAAGGGGTTGACCCAGGTGAGCGCGAACGCGAGGGCGGTACGGAGCACGAAGTAGCAGGTGGAGGCGGGGCCAGGGGCGCCTGGGACGAGGTGGACGATCGCCTGGCCGGGGTGGGGTTCCACCGGCTCCGGGTCGGGCCGGCCACGCTGGTGGAAGCTCCACCAGAGCTGGAGGGTGAGGGCCGCCACGAGGAGCGCGACGGCGACGAGCGGGCGGGGGCTGTGCGGGATCTGGTCGGCCGTGGCGACGGCGAGGACGGTGGCGATGGCGAGCAGCCCGTACGGCCCCCAGCGGAAGAACTGCCGCCAGCGGGCCTCGACCGTCGTGGCCCCCGTGGCCGTGCCGGTGCCGCCGCTCGTGGTCGTGATCACTTCGCCCCTCATGTACGTCACTCCCAGCGGAACCAGCGGACCGCCGCCCCGGTGAGCAGCACCGCCCACAGGGCCATCACCCCGAGCGCGCTCCAGGCGGGCCAGTCACCCGTGGCGGCGGCGTCGAGCGCCCGGGAGGCGGCGCCGCACGGCGTGAACTCGACGATCCCGCGCAGCGTATCCGGCATGCCCTGGACCGGCAGCCAGACACCCGCCGTGAACATGCTGGGGAAGTAGACGGCCGAGCCGACCGCCTGGGACATCTTCTGGGTGCGGGAGACCGCGCAGACCGCCGCGCCGAGCGCGAGGGTGCCGGAGACGGCGAGGAGCAGCGCGAGGGCGTAGCCGGGGAGGTTCCCGGGCAGGGCGACGTCGAAGGCGATCCGGCCGGTGGCGATCACGAGCAGCGCGGAGACCAGCGAGGCGACGCCGTTCAGGGCGAGCTGGGCGCCGAGAAGGGCGCGAGGGCGGACCGGGGTGGTGGACAGGCGGCGCAGGATGCCGTTCTCGCGATAGCCGGTGAGGGCCGGCGGCATGGCCTGGAGGCCGGCCGTGATCATCGCGAAGAGGACGGCCACGGGGACGTAGTAGTCGATGACCCGGGCGCCGCCGAAGTCGGCGCCCGGCTCGCGGAAGGACGGGATGCTGCCGAGGATCACCAGGAGCAGGGTGGGCGCGATCATCACCCAGAACAGGGCGCCGGGTTCGCGGGCGAAGAGGCGGAGTTCGGTGCGCAGGAGGGTGAGGGCGGGGCGGCTGCGCGGGGCGGCATGGGCGGTGGGCGGGGTCATGGGCGTCGCGGTGGTCACTGGTCGGCTCCGGTCAGGTCGAGGTAGGCGTCGTCGAGGGTCGCGTCGGTGACGCGCAGGCCGCGGGCGGTGAGGCCGCGGCGGGCGAGCAGCCGGACGAAGGCGTCGACGGTGGCGTCGGTGCCGGTGACGACGGTCCGGCCGCCCTGGGTGTGCACGGCGGTGGCGCCGGGCAGGGCGAGGAGTTCGGCCCGGTCGATGCCTGCGTCGCGTCCGTCGTCCTCGTACGAGACGGACTTGGCGGCCCCGGCCCGGCGGATCAGCCCGGCGGGGGTGTCGAGGGCGGTGACCCGGCCGCGGTCGATGACGGCGATCCGGTCGCACAGCCGCTGGGCCTCCTCCATGAAGTGGGTGACGAGGAGGACGGTCACGCCGCTGTCCCGTACGGACTCGACGAGCGCCCAGGTGTCGCGGCGGGCCCGTGGGTCGAGGCCGGTGGTGAGTTCGTCGAGGATGACCGCGCGCGGGTTGCCGACGAGCGCCAGGGCGATGAACAGGCGCTGCTGCTGACCGCCGGACAGCTTCGCGTACCGCTTGCCCAACTGGTCCGTCAGGGCCAGCCGTTCGGCCAGGTCCCGCCAGTCGGCGGGACGCTCGTGGAAGGACGCGTACAGTTCGAGCGCCTCGCGGACGGTGAGCTTGGGCTGGAGCGCGCTCTGCTGGAGCTGGACGCCGAGCAGCCGGGTGACCTCGGCGTGCCGGGTGACGGGGTCGAGCCCGGCGACCCGGACGGTGCCGGCGTCGGGGACGCGCAGTCCGGCGACGCACTCGACGGTGGTGGTCTTGCCGGCGCCGTTGGGGCCGAGGATGCCGAAGATCTCCCCTTCCTCGACCGTGAACGTGACGCCGTCGACGGCCTTGCGCTCGCCGTAGGCCTTCTGCAGGTCCTGAACCTCGATCATGGGCATGACCCAAGGTTCGGTCGCGCGGCCGGGCGGCGGTATCGGCCATCGCGCTCGATCCGCGATCAGCCGATCGGTTGATGAGCGGCTACGACCGGCGGACCGTCCGCGGCTCCGACGGCGTTCCGACCGCGGGCCGTCCGCGGCTCCGGTCGGTGGCCGGAAAACCACATGAGCGATGTCAGGGGTGAACCTTAGGCTCGGCCCTGATGCCCTCAGAACATGTACCCACCAAGAATGCGGCCCCCGGCCGCTCCACCACCCGTACGCTGCTGCGGCTCTGGCCGTACGTCGTACCGGTGCGCGCCCGCCTGTTCACGGCCGCGTTCGTCGCGGTCGTCGCCTCGCTGCTCTCCATCGTCATCCCGCTCGTGCTGAAGTGGCTGGTCGACGGTCCGGTGGCGGCGGGCGACACGGCGGGGGTCTGGTTCGGCGCCCTGTACCTGCTGCTGCTCGGGATCGCGGAGGCGGTCCTCTTCGGCATACGGAGGTGGCTGGTGGCGCGGCCACTGGCGGGCGTCGAGGCGACGATGCGGGCCGATCTCTACGGGCGGCTGCAGCGGCTCCCGATCGCCTTCCACGACCGCTGGGCGTCCGGCCAGCTGCTCTCGCGCGCGACGGCGGACCTGATCGTGGTCCGCCAGTTCCTGGCCTTCCCGCTGACCTTCCTGCTCGTCAACGGCGTGACGATCCTGGCCGGTTACGCGCTGCTGCTCGCCCAGGACTGGACCCTCGGCCTGGTGCTGCTGGGCCCGGTGGTGCCGCTGGTGGTCCTCTGCTCGGTCTTCGAGCGGCGGTACGCTGTGGTGGCGCGGCGCGCGCAGGACCAGGTGGGCGATCTGACGACGGTGGTCGAGGAGGGCGTGCTCGGCATCCGGATCGTCAAGGGCTTCGGGCGCCATCGCAGCCAGGCGGAGGCGTTCCGCACGCTGGCCGAGCGGCTGCGCGGCACGGAGCTGGTCAAGGCCCGGCTGCTCGCCGGGATCTGGGCGGTCATCACGCTGTTGCCGGAGCTGGCGGTGGGCTCGGCACTGGTGCTCGGCACGGTGCAGGTGGCGGACGGGGAGCTGTCGCCGGGCACGCTGGTGGCGTTCCTGTCGACGGCGCTCGCGCTGCGCTGGCCGGTGGAGTCGATCGGCTTCCTGCTGGCTCTGGTGCAGGAGTCGGCGACGGCGACGGAACGGTACTTCGAGGTGATGGACGCGGCGGAGGAGTCGGATCCGGCCGCCGCCGGGGGCACTGGGCAGGACGTCGTGGCGGACGGCGTGCGGTTCGAGAACGTCAGCTTCCGCTTCCCGGACGCCCCGGCCGGCGCGCCGCCCGTCCTCGACGGCGTCGACCTGCACATCCGGCCCGGCGAGACGCTGGCGCTCGTCGGCGGGACGGGTTCCGGCAAGACCACGCTCACCGCGCTCGTACCGCGGCTGCACGAGGTCACCGGGGGGCGGATCCTGCTGGACGGCGAGGACATCGCGCTGATGCCGCGGGAGCGGCTGCGGTCGCTGGTGTCGGTGGCGTTCGAGGAGCCGACGCTCTTCTCGGCGACCGTCGGCGCGAACGTCCTGATGGGCGCCGGGCCGGACGCCGCCGAGCCGGAGCTGCGGCGCGCGCTGGAGGTCGCCCAGGCCGACGGCTTCGTGGACCGCCTCCCGGACGGCGCCGCGACCGAGGTCGGCGAGCAGGGCCTGAGCCTCTCCGGCGGCCAGCGGCAGCGGCTCGCGCTGGCCCGCGCGGTGGTCGGCCGGCCGCGCTTCCTGATCCTGGACGACCCGCTGTCGGCGCTCGACGTCCACACGGAGGCCCGTGTCGAGGCGGCGCTGCGGGAGGTGCTGCGCGACACGACCGCCCTGGTCGTCGCCCACCGCCCGTCCACGGTGCTGCTCGCCGACCGGGTCGCCCTGCTGTCCGGCGGCCGCGTCACGGCCGTCGGCACCCACCACGAACTGCTGCGCACCAGCGCCGAGTACGCCTGGCTGATGTCCGGCGAGCGCGAGGAGGACCGGGACCGATGACGGACACGAGCACGGGGACCCCGGCGGCGACCGGCGACGGTCCCGGCGACCCCTTCGACCGGGACGACCTCCCCGTCGCGCCCGGTGCCACCGGGCGGCTGCTGCGTTCGCTCCTCGCCGCGCACCGGTGGCGGGTCGGGCTGGGGGCGCTGGTGCTGCTCGTGCAGCAGGCGGCGCTGCAGGCGGGGCCGCTGATCGTGGCGTACGCGCTCGACCGGGGCGTGCCGGCCTTCCGGGCCGGGGATCACGGGCCGCTGGTCGCGGTCGCCGTCGGGTACCTGCTGTGCGCGGCGGCCGGCGGGCTGCTGCAGTACGCGTTCGTCCGGGTCGCGGCCCGGGTCAACCAGGACGTGCTGCTCGACCTGCGCGGGCGGATCTTCCGGCACGCGCAGGTGCTGAGCGTCGACTTCCACGAGCGCTACACCTCCGGCCGGCTGATCTCCCGGTCCACGACCGACGTGGAGTCGCTGCGCGAGCTGCTCTCCGAGGGGCTGCAGGAGCTGATCGCCGTCGTCCTCTCCTTCGTGTCGATCTCGCTGGTGCTGCTGTGGCTGGATCTGGGCATCGGCGCGGTCGCGGTGGCGTCGTTCGGGCCGTTGTATCTGCTCGTACGGATCTACCGGCGCCGCTCGGCCCTGGTCTTCGCGGAACGGTCGACGGCGGCCGCCGGGGCCATCGTGAAGTTCGCGGAGACGATGAACGGGATCCGGCCGGTGCGGGCGTTCCGCCGGGAGCGGGCCAACGACGCCGAGTTCGCGGTCCTGAACCGGCGCCACGAGCGCAGCAACGGCGACGCGCTCCTCGAAATGGCCCGCTATGTCGTCGGTTCCCGGCTCGTCGCCAACACGGCGGTGGCCGGAATGTGCCTGTGGGGCGCGTGGCGCGTCGCGCACGGTTCGCTGGAGCTCGGCGTGCTCGCCGCGGCCGTGCTGTACGTGCGGCGGCTCTACGACCCGATCGACCGGCTCGGCATGTTCCTCAACTCGTACGAGTCGGCGGCGGCCTCGCTCGCCAAGATCGCCGGGCTGCTCGCGCAGGAGCCGGGCGTGCCGGAGGCGGCCGCGCCGCGCGAGCTGCCGGCCAGGACGGGGGCGGCGCCGGGGCGCGAGGTGGTTTTCGAGGGCGTGCGGTTCGCGTACCGCACGGGCGGCGAGGTGCTGCCGCGCTTCGACCTGACGATCCCGGCCGGCCAGACGGTCGCCGTGGTCGGCGCGACCGGCGCGGGCAAGTCGACGCTGGCGAAGCTGCTGGCCCGCTTCTACGACCCGACCGACGGCCGGGTGCTCCTCGACGGGGTGGACCTGCGCGATCTGGCCACGCCCGAGCTGCGGCGGGGTGTGGTCATGGTGACGCAGGAGGCGTTCCTGTTCTCGGGGACGGTCGCCGAGAACATCGCGATCGGCCGGCCGGACGCGACCCGCGCGGAGATCGAGCAGGCGGCGAAGGCGATCGGCGCGCACGACTTCATCGCGGGCCTGCCGGACGGCTACGACACGGACGTGCGCAAGCGCGGCGGCCGCATCTCGGCCGGACAACGGCAACTGGTGGCCTTCGCCCGGGCGCTGCTCGCCGATCCGGCGGTGCTCATCCTGGACGAGGCGACGAGCTCGCTCGACGTGCCGGGCGAGCGGGCGGTGCAGCGCGCGATGGGCACGGTGCTCGCGGGCCGTACGGCGGTGGTGATCGCCCACCGGCTCTCCACGGTGGAGGTCGCCGACCGGGTCCTGGTGATGGAGGCGGGCCGCGTGGTGGAGGACGGCTCGCCGGCCGAACTGGTCGGCGGCGAGGGCCGGTACGCGGGGCTGCACCGGGCCTGGCGCGACAGTCTGGTGGGCTGAAGCCCCCGCGCGGCCCGGCCCCGGCGGCACCCGCCCCGGGGCCGCCCGGCCCTGGCCGCACCCCGTCGCGGCGCCACGGGGCCCGGCCCGCCCCCCGCGACGGGCGCCGCGC
>NZ_JBSGBF010000088.1:0-34351 GCF_053601115.1 Streptomyces sp. NPDC004788 | reverse complement strand
CTGAGCCCCCCCCCCCCGGGTGGACCACTGTCCCGCGCCCCGGCGCCCCGGTGTGTCGTGGCCCCCGCGGCCCGCCGCGACCCGCACCCCCCCCACCGCCGGGGGCGGACCGCCCGGCGTCACGCCCTGCGGGGCCGAGGCGAGCGGCTCCACCAGCTTCGGCAGCCGGTGCGGGTGGGTGCCGAACCAGACGTACGCGACGGCGAAGCCGAAGCTCAGGCAGAGCACGCCGCCCACCGCGTCCATCCAGAAGTGGTTGGCGGTGGCCACGATGACGACCAGCGTCGCCGCCGGGTAGAGCATGCCGAGGATCCGCGCCCAGGGCGCCTTCGCCAGCAGGAGGATGGTGAGCCCGCACCACAGCGACCAGCCGATGTGCATCGACGGCATCGCCGCGTACTGGTTCGACATGTGCTTGAGGTTGCCCGAGGCCATCGAGCCCCAGGTGTGGTGCACGAGCACGGTGTCGGTGAAGTGGCCGCCGTTCATCAGCCGGGGCGGCGCGAGCGGGTACAGGTAGTAGCCGACGAGGGCCACGAGTGTCGTCGCGAAGAGCACGGTGCGGAACGCCGCGTAACGGCCCGGATGCCATCGGTACAGCCACACGAGCACACCGATGGTCACGACGAAGTGCAGCGTGGCGTAGTAGTAGTTCATGCCCACGATCAGCCAGGTCACCGAGTTGACGGCCTGGTTGACGGCGTGCTCGAAGGCGAGCCCGAGGCTGTGCTCGGTCTGCCAGACCCAGTCGGCGTTCCGGAGGGCCTGGGCCTTCTGCTCGGGCACCGCGTTGCGGATGAGCGAGTACGTCCAGTAGCTGACCGCGATCAGGAGCACCTCGAACCAGATCCGCGGGCGCCGGGGCGTACGGGCCCGCAGGGCGCGCGCCAACCAGCCGTCGGCCACGATGGGTGACGACGGGGTCGTCCGAATTTCCGAGGTCTTCACGGTCGTTTCACCCATAGGAGGAGAGTTTGCCAGATGCCTACTCCTCGACCGATCATCCCGCGGTCGGGTATCAGGCGCACCCGCTCCGCCTCAAGACGTAGGGGACGGGGCAGGAGGAGCGGCGGGGGACACGGGTGCCGAGGCGGTCGATCCGCGCACCACCAGCTCCGGCATGAACACGAACTCGCTGTGCGGCGCCGGCGTCCCGCCGATCTCCTCCAGGAGCGCCCGGACCGCCGCCTGGCCCATCGCCTGCACGGGCTGGCGGATGGTGGTGAGCGGCGGATCGGTGAACGCTATGAGCGGGGAGTCGTCGAAGCCGACGACCGAGACGTCCTTCGGCACCTGCAGCCCCTGCTGCCGGGCCGCCCGGATCGCGCCCAGCGCCATCATGTCGCTCGCGCACACGATGGCCGTGCAGCCCTTGGCGATGAGCGCGGCGGCGGCGGCCTGGCCGCCCTCCAGGGTGTAGAGGGAGTGCTGGACCAGCTCGTCGGTCTCCTCCGGGGAGAGCCCGAACCGCTCCCGCATCCCCTTGCCGAAACCCTCGATCTTGCGCAGCACCGGCACGAACCGCTTCGGCCCGACCGCGAGCCCGATCCGGGTGTGCCCGAGCGCCGCCAGGTGCGTCACGGCCAGCACCATCGCGGCCCGGTCGTCGGGGGAGACGAAGGGGGCCTGCACCTTGGGGGAGAAGCCGTTGATGAGGACGTACGGGACGCCCTTGCCGCGCAGCCGGTCGTAGCGGCCCATGTCGGCGGTGGTGTCGGCGTGCAGCCCGGAGACGAAGATGATGCCTGCCACGCCGCGCTCGACCAGCATGTCCACGAGCTCGTCCTCGGTGGACCCGCCGGGGGTCTGGGTGGCGAGCACCGGGGTGTAGCCCTGCCGGGTGAGGGCCTGCCCGATGACCTGCGCGAGCGCGGGGAAGATCGGGTTGTCCAGCTCGGGGGTTATCAGTCCGATGAGGCCCGCGCTGCGCTGGCGCAGCCGTACGGGCCGCTCGTAGCCGAGCACGTCGAGCGCGGCAAGCACGGATTCGCGGGTGGCCGAGGCCACACCGGCCTTGCCGTTGAGCACGCGGCTGACTGTGGCTTCACTGACCCCCGCCTGGGCTGCGATGTCGGAGAGCCGCGCGGTCATGGGAGTGGACTGTACCGCTCGCGGGTCGGATTGCCCACCACGTACGGGTTCCGGCCGCTCTCGCCTCCCTTCGGCCGTTCTTTCGCAAGTTCTTGCAAGTGGAACCGGCGCCCCTTCGCTGTCAAGCGGCTCATCGGCAACCTTCGGGACACGTGGATGTAACGATCCCCGGGTCTTGCAGAAATTTCCCGCAAGGTCTTTCGGCGAGTTTTCATCCCTGTTACGTTCCTGCCCAGCCCGGCGCGCCGCGAGGGAGCGGTCGCATGAGGAAGGTTCGAGCCCCTCGTCCACCCGGGACCATCCTGAAGGAGTTCACATGCGGCGTGGCATAGCGGCCACCGCGCTGGTCGCGGCCCTGGGCGTGACCCTGGCGGCGTGCGGAAGCGGCGACAACGGTTCCTCCGGCGGCGGCTCGAAGGGCTCGGGCGAGCTCTCCGGCACCGTGACCTGGTGGGACACGTCCACGGTCGGTTCTGAGGACAAGGTCTTCAAGCAGCTTGCCGAGGACTTCACCAAGCAGCACCCCAAGGTCACGATCAAGTACGTCAACGTGCCCTTCGGTGAGGCCCAGAACAAGTTCAAGAACGCCGCCCAGTCCGGCGCCGGCGCCCCCGACGTGATCCGCTCCGAGGTCGCCTGGACCGCCGACTTCGCGAACCTCGGCTACCTCGCGCCGCTGGACGGCACCCCGGCGCTGAAGGACCAGGACGACTTCCTCAAGCAGGCCGCCGCGTCCACCAAGTACAACGGCAAGACCTACGCCGTGCCGCAGGTCATCGACTCCATGGGCATCTTCTACAACAAGAAGATCTTCAAGGAGGCCGGTGTCGAGGTCCCCAAGACCATCGACGAGCTCAAGTCCGTCTCCGCCAAGATCAAGCAGAAGACCGGCAAGACCGGCCTCTACCTGCGCGGCGACGACGCCTACTGGTTCCTCTCCTTCCTGTACGGCGAGGGCGGTGACATGGTCAACGCCGACAGCAAGACCGTCACCATCGACAACCCCGCCGGCGTGAAGGCGTTCAAGACCGTCAAGGACCTGGTCGACTCCAAGGCCGCGATCACGGACGCGACCAACGGCTGGGACAACATGCAGGCCGCCTTCAAGGACGGCAAGGTCGCGATGATGATCAACGGCCCGTGGGCCGTGACCGACACCTACACCGGCAAGGAGTTCGCCGACAAGGCGAACCTGGGCATCGCCCCGGTCCCGGCCGGCTCGGCCGGCCAGGGCGCCCCGCAGGGCGGTCAGGGCCTCGCCGTGTACGCCGGGTCCAAGAACCTGGACGCCTCCTACGCCTTCGTCCAGTACATGAGCTCGCCCGAGGCGCAGATCAAGGTCGCCAAGGAGCTCAGCCTGCTCCCGACGCGTCAGTCGGCCTACAACGACCCCGACGTGGCCCTCAACCCGATGATCACGTTCTTCAAGCCGGTCGTCGACAAGGCCGTCGAGCGTCCCTGGATCCCCGAGGGCGGCAGCCTCTTCACCCCGCTCGTCACCGAGTACACCAAGGTCCTCACCAACCAGACCAGCCCGGAGGACGGAGCCAAGGCGGTGGGCGACAGCTACCGCAAGCTCCTCAAGGGCTGGAAGTAACGGCAGCACCGGTAACAGCAGCACACCGGTAACAGCAGCACACCGGTAACGGCAGCACACCGGTAACGGCAGCAGCGGCAGCAAGAGGAAGGCAGACCGGCTAGATGGCTGTGGACACCAGCAGCCAGTCGGTGGCGAAGGCCGCGGGCGACGACGTCGCCCGCGGCCGGAGCCGCGGCACTGGCAAGCGGCAGGGCGCCACGAGGCGTTCCCTCTCCACCCACTGGTACGCCTGGGCGATGGTCGCCCCGGTCGTGCTCGTCATCGGCGTGATCATCGGATACCCGCTGGTCCGCGGCATCTGGCTGTCGCTGACCGACGCCGACGAACGCAACGTCGAGCGTTCCATCGGCGTCAACCACATCCCGGCGACCTACAAGTTCGTCGGCGTGGACAACTACGTCGACGCGCTCACCGGCAGCCAGTTCCTCGCCACCCTCGGCTGGACGCTGCTGTGGACGGTCTCCTGCGTCTCGGTGACCTTCGCGCTCGGGCTCGCGCTCGCCAACGTCCTCAACCGGAAGATCGCCGGCCGTTCCGTCTACCGGATGCTGCTGATCCTGCCCTGGGCGGTCCCCGGCTTCGTCTCCGTCTTCGCCTGGCGCTTCCTCTACGACGAGCGCCGCGGCATCCTCAACTCGCTGCTCGCGGGCGGCGGCATCGACGCCGTGCCGTGGCTCAACGACCCGACCTGGGCCAAGTTCTCGGTCATCGCCGTCAACGTCTGGCTCGGCGTCCCGTTCATGATGGTCGCCCTGCTCGGCGGCCTGCAGTCCATACCCGGTGAGCTGTACGAGGCCGCCGAGATGGACGGCGCGAACGCCCTGCAGCGCTTCCGGCACATCACCCTGCCCGGCCTGCGGTCCGTCAGCACGACGGTGATCCTGCTGAGCACCATCTGGACCTTCAACATGTTCCCGGTGATCTTCCTGCTCACCCGGGGCGGTCCCGGCGAGGCCACGCAGATCCTGGTGACCCAGGCGTACAAGTTCTCCTTCGAGATCAGCCCGCGCGACTACGCCCAGTCCTCCACCTGGGGCGTGCTGATCCTGATCCTCCTGATGGTCTTCGCCGCGGTCTACCGGCGGGTCCTCCGCAAGCAGGGAGAAGTCTGGTGACCACTGCCCCCGCCTCCGCCCCCGCGCACGCCCGCGTGCCCGCCAAGGCCGGCGCGTACCGCCGCGGCCGGCGTTCGCCGCTCGCCTCCGTCGGGCTGCACCTCACGCTCATCGTGGCCTCCGTGATCGCCGTCTTCCCGGTGCTGTGGGTCCTGCTGACCTCGCTCAAGCCCGCGAAGTTCGCCACCACCACGGACTTCGTCAAGGAGCCGACGCTCGAGAACTACACGGGCCTGCTGCGGGACACCCCGTTCCTCACCTGGTTCGGCAACTCGCTGCTCGTCGCCGCCCTCACCACCGTGATCGGCGTCTTCGTCTCCTCCACCACCGGCTACGCCGTCAGCCGCTTCCGCTTCCCCGGCAAGCGCGGCCTGATGTGGACGCTGCTCATCACCCAGATGTTCCCGGTCGCCGTCCTCATCGTGCCGATCTACAACATCATGGCGTCGATGGGCCTGCTCAACAGCCCGACCGGCCTGGTCATCACGTACCTGACCATCGCCGTCCCGTTCTGCGCCTGGATGATGAAGGGCTTCTTCGACACCATCCCGCGCGAGATCGACGAGTCGGGTTACGTCGACGGCCTCAACCCCTTCGGCACCTTCTGGCGGCTGATCCTGCCGCTCGCCAAGCCGGGCATCGCGGTCACCGCCTTCTACTCCTTCATCACCGCCTGGAGCGAGGTCGCCTACGCCTCCGCCTTCATGGTCGGCGACGAGAACCTCACCCTCGCCGGCGGACTGCAGAAGTTCGTCAACCAGTACGGCGCCCAGTGGGGCCCGATGACCGCGGCCTCCGTGCTCATCGCCATCCCGGCCGCCCTGGTGTTCCTCTTCGCCCAGCGCCACCTGGTGACCGGCATGTCCGCCGGCGCCGTCAAGGGCTGAGCCCCAGCCGCACGCCGGACCGACCCCGTACGAACAGACCGGGGGACCGTACGAATGTCCTTACGACGCAAGGAAGACATGAGCCAGCACCTCGCCACCGCCGCCGCTGACGCCGCCCCGACCACCGGCACGCAGTCGGGCTGGTGGAGAGACGCGGTGATCTACCAGGTCTATCCGCGCAGCTTCGCCGACGGTGACGGCGACGGCATGGGCGACCTCATGGGCATCCGCAGCCGGCTGCCGTACCTGAAGGAGCTCGGCGTCGACGCCGTCTGGCTCTCCCCGTTCTACGCCTCCCCGCAGGCCGACGCGGGCTACGACGTCGCCGACTACCGGGCCATCGACCCCATGTTCGGCACCCTCCACGACGCCGACGCCGTCATCCGCGAGGCCCACGAACTGGGCCTGAGGATCATCGTCGACCTGGTCCCCAACCACTCGTCCGACCAGCACGAGTGGTTCCAGCGCGCGCTGCGCGAGGGCCCCGGATCGGTGCTGCGCGAGCGCTACCACTTCCGCCCCGGCAAGGGCGTGAACGGCGAACTCCCGCCCAACGACTGGGAGTCCATCTTCGGCGGCCCCGCCTGGACCCGTACGGAGAACCCGGACGGCACCCCCGGCGACTGGTACCTGCACCTCTTCGCGCCGGAGCAGCCCGACTTCAACTGGGAACACCCGGCCGTCCGCGACGAGTTCCGCTCCATCCTGCGCTTCTGGCTCGACATGGGCGTCGACGGCTTCCGCGTCGACGTCGCCCACGGCCTGGTGAAGGCCGAGGGCCTGCCCGACATCGGCGGCCACGACCAGCTGAAGCTGCTCGGCAACGACGTCATGCCCTTCTTCGACCAGGACGGCGTCCACGAGATCTACCGCTCCTGGCGCAAGGTCCTCGGCGAGTACGACGGCGAGCGCGTCCTCGTCGCCGAGGCCTGGACCCCCACCGTCGACCGCACCGCGAACTACGTGCGCCCCGACGAGATGCACCAGGCGTTCAACTTCCAGTACCTGGGCACCCACTGGGACGCCGCCGAGCTGCGCGGTGTCATCGACGCCTCGCTCGCCGCGATGCGCCCCGTCGCCGCCCCCACCACCTGGGTGCTCTCCAACCACGACGTCACCCGGCACGCCACCCGCTTCGCCAACCCGGCGGGGCTCGGCACCCAGCTGCGCACCCCCGGCGACCG
Organism: Streptomyces sp. NPDC004788; assembly: GCF_053601115.1. Taxonomy (NCBI): domain Bacteria; kingdom Bacillati; phylum Actinomycetota; class Actinomycetes; order Kitasatosporales; family Streptomycetaceae; genus Streptomyces; species Streptomyces sp. NPDC004788. Next base: position 27,474 of record NZ_JBSGBF010000088.1, on the reverse strand, counting down.
CGAACTCGGTCTGCGCCGGGCCCGCGCCGCGACGCTGCTGATGCTGGCGCTGCCCGGCTCCGCGTACGTCTACCAGGGCGAGGAGCTCGGCCTGCCCGACGTCACGGACCTGCCCGACGAGGTCCGCCAGGACCCGTCGTTCTGGCGGGCGTCCGGCCAGGACGGCTTCCGCGACGGCTGCCGGGTGCCGATCCCGTGGACCGTCGAGGGCTCTTCGTACGGCTTCGGGACCGGCGGCTCCTGGCTGCCGCAGCCCGCCGACTGGGGCGCGCTCAGCGTCGAGGCGCAGACCGGCGACCCCACCTCCACCCTGGAGCTGTACCGCAGCGCGCTCGCCGTGCGCCGCGCACAGCCGGGGCTCGGCGCGGGCGAGTCCGTCGAGTGGCTGGACGCCCCCGAGGGCGTCCTCGCCTTCCGGCGCGACGGATTCGTCTGCACCGCCAACACCACCGGCCGGGCCATCTCCGTCCCGCTGCCCGGCCGGTTCCTGCTCGCCAACGAGCCGGTCTCCCATGACGGGGAGGCCGTCGTCGAGCTGCCCGCGGACACCACTGTCTGGTGGGCGGTGTGACGATCCCCCTGCCGCGGGGCGCCGGAGGGGGCGCCCCGCGGCTCGCGGACATCGCGGCCCAGTCGGGGGTGAGCGAGGCCACCGTCAGCCGCGTCCTCAACGGCAAGGCGGGCGTGGCCGGCGCGACCCGGCACAAGGTGCTCGCCGCGCTCGACGTGCTCGGCTACGAGCGTCCCGTACGGCTCAAACGGCGCAGCGCCGGCCTGATCGGCCTGGTCGTGCCCGAGCTGACCAACCCGATCTTCCCGGCCTTCGCCCAGGTCGTCGAACAGGTCCTGGCCGGCCACGGCTACACCCCGGTGCTCTGCACCCAGATGCCGGGCGGCGCCACGGAGGACGAGCTGGTCGACCAGCTCGTGGAGCGCGGGGTGGCCGGCATCGTCTTCCTGTCCGGGCTGCACGCGGACGCCACCGCCGACCCGGCCCGCTACACCCGGCTCGCCGACCGCGGGGTGCCGTTCGTCCTCATCAACGGCTTCAACGAGCACATCGACGCCAACTTCGTCTCGCCCGACGACCGGGCCGCGGCCCGGATGGCCGTACGGCACCTGGTGGAACTCGGCCACGAGCGGATCGGGCTCGCCATCGGGCCGACGCGTTACGTGCCCTCGCGCCGCAAGGCGGAGGGCTTCGCCGCCGAGCTGCGGGCCCTGCTGGGCGTCGAGCGGGCGGAGGCCGAACGCTTCGTGCGGCCCACGCTGTTCGGCGTCGAGGGCGGCCACGCCGCCGCCGACCTGCTGCTCGCCGAGGGCTGCACCGGCATCGTCTGCGGCTCCGACCTGATGGCGCTCGGCGTGGTGCGGGCCGCCCGCGCCCGGGGCCTCGACGTGCCCACGGACGTGTCCGTCGTCGGCTTCGACGACTCCCCGCTGATCGCGTTCACCGACCCGCCGCTGACGACGGTCCGTCAGCCGGTGCAGGCGATGGCGACGGCGGCGGTGGGCGCGCTGATCGAGGAGATCGAGGGGAACCCGGTCCAGCGCACGGAGTTCGTGTTCCAGCCGGAGCTGGTGGTGCGGGGCTCCACGGCGCAGCCGCCGGCGCGGCTGCCCGGCGCCTTCGCGTAACTCTTTGCGCAATCGCTTGCGTCGAGGTGTGCGAGGGGTTGACCGCACACCTGTACGCCCCTACGGTCACGGCTGAAAACAGTTGCTTGAATTTTCGGCAACTTCTTGCGAACAGCTCTCGTGAGCCCGGGAGCCGCTCTTGCGACAGGGACGTCGTACAGGAGGAAACATGGCAAGAAAGACCGTGGCCGCTGCACTCGCCCTTGTGGCAGGAGCCGCTGTGGCCGTCACGGCACCCCCCACCGCCCAGGCCGCCCCGCCCGGCGAGAAGGACGTCACCGCGGTGATGTTCGAGTGGAACTTCGCGTCGGTGGCCAAGGCGTGCACCGACCAGCTCGGCCCGGCCGGCTACGGCTACGTGCAGGTCTCCCCGCCCCAGGAGCGCGTCCAGGGCTCCCAGTGGTGGACCGCCTACCAGCCCGTCAGCTACAAGATCGCCGGCCCGCTCGGCGACCGCGCCGCCTTCAAGAGCATGATCGACACCTGCCACGCGGCGGGCGTGAAGGTCGTCGCCGACTCCGTGATCAACCACATGGCCGGCCCTTCGGACCCCAACGCCACCTACACCGGCACCGGCGGGTCCTCCTACAGCAAGTACAACTACCCCGGCGTCTACTCCGGCGCCGACATGGACGACTGCCGCGCCGCCATCTCCAACTACCAGGACCGCGCCAACGTCCAGAACTGCGAGCTGGTCAACCTCGCCGACCTCGACACCGGCGAGGAGTACGTCCGCGGCCGGATAGCCGCGTACATGAACGACCTGCTGTCGCTCGGGGTCGACGGCTTCCGCGTCGACGCCGCCAAGCACATGCCGGCCGCCGACCTCGCGAACATCAAGTCCAGGCTGACGAATCCTTCCGTCTACTGGAAGCAGGAGGCCATCTACGGGGCCGGCGAGGCCGTCTCCCCGAGCGAGTACCTCGGCAACGGCGACGTCCAGGAGTTCCGCTACGCCCGCGACCTCAAGCGCGTCTTCCAGGGCGAGAAGCTCGCCTACCTGAACAACTTCGGCGAGGCCTGGGGCTACATGCCCAGCGGCCAGGCCGGCGTCTTCGTCGACAACCACGACACCGAACGCGGCGGCGACACCCTCAACTACAAGGACGGCGCGAACTACACCCTCGCCGCCGTCTTCATGCTCGCCTGGCCCTACGGCTCCCCGGACGTCCACTCCGGCTACGAGTGGACCGACAAGGACGCCGGCGCGCCCAACAACCACCAGGTCAACGCCTGCTACAGCGACGGCTGGAAGTGCCAGCACGCCTGGCGCGAGATCGCCTCCATGGTCGCCTTCCGCAACACGGCCCGCGGCCAGGCGGTCACCAACTGGTGGGACAACGGCAACAACGCCATCGCCTTCGGACGGGGCAGCAAGGCGTACGTGGCCATCAACCACGAGTCCGCCGCGCTGACCCGCACCTTCCAGACCTCGCTGGCCGCCGGCACCTATTGCGACGTGCAGTCGGGCAACCCGGTGACGGTGAACTCCTCGGGCCAGTTCACGGCCACGCTCGCCGCCAACACCGCGCTCGCGCTGCACACCGGCGCCATGACCTGCACGACCCCGCCGGCCACCACCACCGGCGCCTCGTTCAACGTCAACGCCACCACCGTGACCGGCCAGAACATCTACGTCACCGGCAACCGCGCCGAACTCGGCAACTGGTCCCCGACCGCCGCCCTCAAGCTCGACCCGGCCTCGTACCCCGTGTGGAAGCTCGACGTGAGCCTCCCCGCCGGCACGGCCTTCGAGTACAAGTACCTCCGCAAGGATGCGGCCGGGAACGTCACCTGGGAGTCCGGTGCCAACCGCACCGCGGCCGTCCCCGCCTCCGGCCAGGTCGTCCTGAACGACACCTTCCGCAACTAGCACGCCTCGCGCGTCCCAGGGCCGCCCCGCCGGGGCGGCCCTCTCTTTCCCGTACCTCCTGGGAGCACCCTCGTGATACGCAAGAGAACGGCGGTCGTGACGGCCGCCGCCCTGTGCGCCGCCCTCGTGCCGGCCCTGCCCGTGGCGGCGGCCGCCGCGCCGCCTCCGCCGCCCTCCGACCGGGCCCTCGCCGCCACCCCCGCCCGGCACGACCTCACCCGCGAGCAGTTCTACTTCGTCCTGCCCGACCGCTTCGCCGACGGCGACCCGGCCAACGACCGCGGCGGCCTCACCGGCAGCCGCACCGCCACCGGCTTCGACCCGACGGACAAGGGGTTCTACCAGGGCGGCGACCTCAAGGGGCTGACCGACCGGCTCGACTACATCAAGGGGCTCGGCACCACCGCCATCTGGATGGCGCCGATCTTCAAGAACCGCCCCGTGCAGGGCGAGGGGAAGGACGCCAGCGCCGGCTACCACGGCTACTGGATCACCGACTTCACCCAGGTCGACCCGCACTTCGGCACCAACGAGGACCTGAAGAAGCTCATCGCCGCCGCCCACGCCAAGGGCATGAAGGTCTTCTTCGACGTCATCACCAACCACACCGCCGACACCGTCGACTACGCCGAGAAGAAGTACGGCTACCGCCCCAAGGGCGCCTACCCGTACCTCGACACCACCGGCCGCCCCTTCGACGACCGGCAGCGGATGGGCAAGGTGGACGCCGACTCCTTCCCGTACACCCCGGTCGTCGCGCCCGACAAGGCCGACGCGAAGGTCCCGGCCTGGCTCAACGACCCGACGATGTACCACAACCGCGGCGACTCCACCTGGGCCGGCGAGTCCGCCGAGTACGGCGACTTCGTCGGGCTCGACGACCTGTGGACCGAGCGCCCCGAAGTCGTCGAGGGCATGAAGAAGATCTACGAGAAGTGGGTCCACGACTTCGACGTGGACGGCTTCCGGATCGACACGGTCAAGCACGTGGACCTCGACTTCTGGACGCAGTGGGCCACCGCCCTCGACGCCTACGCGAAGAAGCAGGGCCGGCCGGACTTCTTCATGTTCGGCGAGGTCTACTCCGCCGACCCCACCGTCACCGCGCCCTACGTCACCCGCGGCCGCCTCGACGCCACCCTCGACTTCCCCTTCCAGGACGCCGCCCGCGCCTTCGCCTCCCAGGGCGCCGGTGCCGACCGCCTGGCGAAGGTCTTCGCCGAGGACTACCGCTACACCACCGACAAGGCCAACGCCTACGAGCAGGTCACCTTCCTCGGCAACCACGACATGGGCCGCATCGGGACCTTCCTCAAGCAGGACCACCCCGGCGCCTCCGACGCCGAACTCGTCCGGCGGGACCGCCTCGCCAACGAGCTGATGTTCCTGTCCCGCGGCAACCCGGTCGTCTACTACGGCGACGAACAGGGCTTCACCGGCGCCGGCGGCGACAAGGACGCCCGCCAGACCCTCTTCGCCTCCCAGGTCGCCGACTACCTCGACGACGACCAGCTCGGCACCGACCGCACGCACGCCTCGGACGCGTACGACACCGGCCACCCGGTCTACCGCGCCATCGCCGCGCTGTCGAAGCTCACCCGCGAGAACCCCGCCCTGCGCGACGGCGTGCAGCAGGAGCGGTACGCGGAGGGCTCCGTCTACGCCTTCTCGCGCACCGACGCCCGGCAGCGCACGGAGTACCTCGTCGCCACCAACAGCGCGACCGAGCCGAAGACGGTGGCCGTCCCGGTCGACTCGGCGGCCTTCCACGTCCTGTACGGGGGCGAGGGCGCCGCCGTGGCCGACGGGAACGGCAAGGTCACCGTCACCGTCCCGGCCCTCTCCTCCCTGGTCCTCAAGGCCGACGCGCCCCTCCCGGCCCCGGCCACCGCGCCCACCGTGAGCCTCAGGGCCCCGGCCGCCGGCGCCACCGGCACCGTCGAGATCGGCGCCGACGTCAGCGGCGGCGGCCTCGACCGCGTCGTCTTCGCCGCCCAGGTCGGCGACGGCCCCTGGAAGACCCTCGGCACCGCCGACCACGCCCCCTACAAGGTCACCCAGACCGTGACCGCCCCCGCCGGCACCGCCCTGCGCTACAAGGCCGTCGCCGTCGACTCTGCCGGCCGCACCGCGAGCGCCCTCGCCGCCTCCGCGTCCGGCGCACCGGCCGTCCCCGAGAAGCCGGTGGCGGTCGAGCGCACGTACGCCGTCGTGCACTACCAGCGGCAGGACGGCGACTACGACGGCTGGAAGCTGAAGGCGGCGGACCAGGAGGCGGCCTTCACCGGCCGCGACGCCTACGGCGCGTTCGCGTGGGTGCGCGTGCCCGAGGGCGCGTCCAGCGTCTCGTACACCGTGGAGAAGGACGGCGCCGCCGACGGCCCGCAGCGAAGCATCACCCTCGCCCGCACCGGCGAGGTCTGGATCACGCAGGGCGCCGACGGCCAGGCCGACACCGACCCGGCCCCGGTGCAGCAGGACAAGACCAAGGCCGTCATCCACTACCAGCGCCCGGACGGCGACTACGACGGCTGGGGCCTGCACCTGTGGACCGGGGCCGCCCAGCCCACCGACTGGTCGCGTCCGCTGCCGCCGACGCGCTTCGACGCGTACGGCGCGGTGTACGAGGTGCCGCTCGCGGAGGGCGCGAGCTCGCTCTCGTACATCGTGCACAAGGGCGACGCGAAGGACCTGCCCACCGACCAGTCCCTCGACCTCGGCACGTACGGCCACGAGGTGTGGCTGCTCGCCGGGCAGCCGAAGTACCTGCTCCCGCAGACGGGCGGCACGCCGAACCTCGACCTCGGCAAGGCCGAGGCGCAGTGGATCGACCGGAACACCGTCGTCTGGAAGGTGAAGGCGACCGACTCCACCAGCCAGCAGCTGGTCTACGCGGCCGACGGCGGCATCACCGTCACCGACGGCGCCCTGAGCGACGAGGGCCGCTGGCTCCGGCTGAACCCGGCCACCCTCACCGACGCCCAGAAGGCCCGCTTCCCGCACCTCAAGGACTACCCCGCCTTCACCGTCGACCCGCGCGACGCCGACCGCGTACGCAGCTCCCTGCGCGGCCAGCTCATCGCCACCCAGCGCGCCGCGAACGGCGCCCTGCTCGCCGCCACCGGTGTGCAGACGGCGGGCGTGCTCGACGACCTGTACGCGGCGCAGGCCACCCGGAAGGCCCTCGGCCCGGTCTTCCACGCCGGCCGGCCCACCCTCTCCGTGTGGGCGCCGACCGCCCAGTCCGTCGCCCTCGAACTGGACGGGAAGCGCGTCCCGATGCACCGGGACGCCGCCTCCGGCGTCTGGTCGGTGACCGGGCCGCGGACCTGGGCGGGCAAGCCCTACCGGTACGTCGTGAAGGTCTGGGCGCCGAGCGTCCGGCAGGTCGTCGAGAACAAGGTCACCGACCCGTACTCGACCGCCCTCACCACCGACTCCGCGCGCAGCCTCGTCGTCGACCTCGCCGACCCGCGGCTCGCGCCGAAGGGCTGGCAGGGCCTGAAGAAGCCGGCCGCCGTGCCGCTGCGCGACGCGCAGATCCAGGAGCTGCACATCCGCGACTTCTCGATCGCGGACAGCACCGTGCCCGCCGCCGACCGGGGTACCTACCTCGCCTTCACGGACCAGGGCAGCAAGGGCTCCCGGCACCTGAAGGAGCTGGCCGCCGCCGGCACCTCCTACGTCCACCTCCTGCCGGCCTTCGACATCGGCACCATCCCCGAGAAGAAGTCCGAGCAGACCGCCCCCGCCTGCGACCTCAAGGTCTACGCCCCCGACTCGGAGGAGCAGCAGGCGTGCGTGGCCGCCGCCGCGGCCAAGGACGCCTACAACTGGGGCTACGACCCGCTGCACTACACGGTGCCGGAGGGCTCGTACGCCACCGACCCCGAGGGCACCCGCCGCACCGTCGAGTTCCGGCGCATGGTCCAGGCCCTCAACGGCGACGGACTGCGCACGGTCATGGACGTCGTCTACAACCACACCGTCGCCGCCGGACAGTCCGACAAGTCGGTCCTCGACCGGATCGTCCCCGGCTACTACCAGCGCCTCCAGGCCGACGGCTCCGTCGCCACCTCCACCTGCTGCGCCAACACCGCGCCCGAGAACGCGATGATGGGCAAGCTCGTCGTCGACTCGGTCGTCACCTGGGCCAAGCAGTACAAGGTCGACGGCTTCCGCTTCGACCTCATGGGCCATCACCCCAAGGCCAACATCCTCGCCGTGCGCAAGGCTCTCGACGCGCTGACCGTCGAGAAGGACGGCGTCGACGGCAAGGCGATCATCCTCTACGGCGAGGGCTGGAACTTCGGCGAGGTCGCCGACGACGCCCGCTTCGTCCAGGCCACCCAGAAGAACATGGCCGGCACGGGCATCGCGACCTTCTCCGACCGGGCCCGCGACGCCGTCCGCGGCGGCGGCCCCTTCGACGAGGACCCCGGCATCCAGGGCTTCGCCTCCGGCCTCTACACCGACCCGAACACGTCCGCCGCCAACGGCAGCCCGGAGCAGCAGAAGGCCCGGCTGCTCCACTACCAGGACCTGATCAAGGTCGGCCTGTCCGGCAGCCTCGCCTCGTACTCCTTCACCGACACCTCCGGGCGCACGGTCAAGGGCTCCGAGGTCGACTACAACGGCGCCCCGGCCGGCTACGCGGCCACCCCCGGCGACGCCCTCGCCTACGCCGACGCCCACGACAACGAGAGCCTCTACGACGCCCTCGCCTTCAAGCTGCCGGCCACGACGCCGGCCGCCGACCGGGCCCGCATGCAGGTCCTCGCCATGGCGACGACGACGCTCTCGCAGGGCCCGGCACTCGCCCAGGCCGGCAGTGACCTGCTGCGTTCCAAGTCGCTCGACCGCAACTCCTTCGACAGCGGCGACTGGTTCAACGCGATCCACTGGGACTGCCGCGACGGCAACGGCTTCGGCCGCGGCCTCCCGCCGGCCGCCGACAACAAGTCCAAGTGGTCCTACGCCAGGCCGCTGCTCGCCCCGGACGCGGCCGCGCTGCGGCCGGGGTGCGCGGAGATCGACGGCGCCTCCGCCGCGTACCGCGACCTGCTGCGGATCCGCAGCACCGAGCCCGTCTTCTCGCTGGAAACGGCTCAGCGGGTCCAGGACGCCCTGTCCTTCCCGCTCTCCGGCCGCGACGAGACCCCGGGCGTGATCACCATGCGCCTCGGCGACCTGGTCGTGGTCTTCAACGCCACGCCGCAGGAGCGGAAGCAGACGGTCGCGGCCCTGGCGGGCACCGCGTACCGCCTCCACCCGGTGCAGGCCGCCGGCTCCGACGCCGTGGTGAAGTCCGCCTCCTACGAGGCGGGTTCGGGCACCTTCACGGTCCCGGCCCGCACGGTGGCCGTCTTCACCGCGCGGTAGCGGCGGGCTGCTGATCGGCCGTGCCCCCGTCTTCCACGAGGACGGGGGCACGGCTTTACGAGGACGGGCACGGCTTTACGAGGACGAGGGCGGCTCTTACGAGGACGGGGGCACGGCCTTCTCCATCAGCGTCACGGAGTACTCCCGCCCGTCCGCCGCCACCTTGTCGAGCCGCTCCACGACCGCCGCGTACCCGGCGCCCTCGTAGTACGACCGCAGCCGCGGATTGAGCGCCTCGCAGTCGAGGCGCGCCAGGCCCAGGCCCGCCGCCGTTATCCGCTCCTCCGCGTGCGCGAGCAGCACCCGCCCGGTCCCGGCGGGCGCCGCCGCCCGGTCGATCATCAGCCGGTGCACATAGCCGGCCACCGGCGGCTGCGCGCCCCAGACCGCCTCGTCCGCCCACCACAGCTCGTACGCGCCGACCGCACGCTCCTCGTGGAGGGCCAGCCACACCTCGCCCTCGGCGATCCGCGCCCGGAAGTGGTCGTGCCCGCGCGTCCCGGGCCGCCACTGGTCGATGCCGTTCGCCACCATCCACCGGGCGGCGTCGTCGTGCAGCCGCACCAGTGTGTCGAGATCGCGGGTGTCCGCCTGCCGGAAGGTCACTTGTGCCGTCATGACGATCACCGTAAAGGTGTCTTCCGACCCGTCTGTACCAGCAGGAACGAGCGAGTGCCATGCCCCACATCACCGTCGACTACTCCGCGCCCCTCGACCGGCGCGGCTTCGCCCTCGCGCTGCACCCGATCGTCGTGGAGACGGTCGACGCGCGGCTCGCCGCCTGCGTGACCAGCTTCCGGGAGATCGAGGAGACCGTGACCGGTGACGGCACCGGCGCCCCGGCCCTCGTCCACGTCGACATCGCGCTGCTGCCGGGCCGTACGCCCGAGGCCAAGGCCCGCCTGTCGGCGGCCGTCCTCGAACTGCTGCCCGGCTTCGTGAAGGAGACCGAGGGCGTCACCCTCTCCACCGAGGTCCGCGACCTCGACCCGTCCTACGCCAAGCGCTGACCCGGGACCTGCTCCGGGACCTGGCCCGGGACCCGATCCTGGACCTGCTCCGGGACCTGGCCGGGCATCTCGGGCACGAGCGCGACGAGCCGCGCCACCAGGTCACCGAACGGCCCGTCGGCCGGCTCGTCGGCGAGGATCCGGACCAGGATCTCCGCCATGTCCGGGTCGTACGCGGCACTCACGGCGGCGAGCGCCGCGAAGTCGTGCACCAGCTGGAGCTCCAGCTCCTCGCGCGGCACCCGGCGCCCGTCCAGCCACAGCAGCGCCGTCGACTCGGCGAGCGACACCCAGGAACGGACGACCAGTTCGAGCCGCGCGGAGGGCTTGTCGACCTCCAGGTGGGCCAGGATCTGCTCGTACGCGGCCTGCCGCACCTCGTCGATCATCGCGTTCGTCGTCGAGGAGCCCACCGCCGGCCCGCCCCGCATCAGCGCCGCGAAGCCCGGCCCGTGGCCGTCGACGAAGTCGAAGAACCGGCCCATCACGCGCAGCAGGCGCGCACCGAGCGGGCCCTGCGGCGGTTCGACGAAACGGGCGGCCAGCTCGTCGGCCGCGCGCCGCAGCGCCGCCTCGTACAGCGACTGCTTGCCGGGGAAGTAGTGGTAGACCAGCGGCCGCGAGATGCCCGCGGCGGCGGCGATCTCGTCGATGGAGACCTCGTCGGGGGAGCGGTGGCTGAACAGCTCCAGGGCCACCCCGATCAGTTGCTGCTTGCGCTCCTCGACGCCCATCCTGCGGCGCACTCCGGTCGTCATGCGAACAGCCTAACGGGAGTCCGTTACGCTCCCGGCATATGAGCGCTTCTGAGCAGGACACCACGGACGGCGGACTCCCCGACGAGGACGACCGCACCGGCCTCACCCCGCGGCAGGCCCGTCTGCTCCGTGTCGTCGTCGGATCGGTCCTGCTCGTGGTGCTCGGCGTCGTCCTCGTGGTGCGCCTGGCGGCCCATACGTCCGTCCTGGTGGTCGGGGTGTACGGGCTCGCCATGATCCTCTGCGGGGTCGTGATCGAACTCTCCCGCAACGGGCGTACGCGGCTTGCCACCTGGCTCCTGGGCGGCGGCCTGCTCGCCACCCTGGCCTTCGACTGGATCCTGCCGTAGCCCCCTGACCGTCAGAGGTCCAGGACGAGTCGCCCGCCCGCGCAGCGCGAGACGCAGATCAGCATCGAGTCCGCGCGCTCGGCGTCGGTGAGCAGCTCGTCGCGGTGGTCGATCTCGCCCTCGATCACCCGCTGTCGGCAGGTCCCGCAGAACCCCTGCCGGCAGGAGTACAGAACACCCGGCACGGCCTCGCGCACGACGGACAGGACCGACTGGTCGGCCGCCACCTCCAACGTGCGTCCGGTGCGCCGCAGTTCGACCTCGAACGGCGTCCCGCCCCCGGCCCTGGCGGCCGAGAAGCGCTCCAGGTGCGGGGTCCGCCCCTCGGGCAGGGCGGCGGTCACGGCGTCCATCAGGCCCTCGGGCCCGCAGCAGTACACGGCCGTCTCGGCGGGGAGTTCGCCGAGGAAGGCGAGCTCCGGCCGCCCCTCGGCGTCCTCGGCCACGAGGGTCGTCCGCCCGCGGCCCAGCTTCTCGACCTCGTCGGCGTACGGCATGGTGGCGCGGCTGCGCCCGCAGTACAGCAACCGCCAGTCGGCCCCGGCGGCCTCCGCCGCGCGGACCATCGCCAGGACCGGCGTGATCCCGATGCCGCCGGCGACGAAGACGTAGGCGGGCGCGGGCACGAGCGGGAAGCGGTTGCGCGGCCCGCGGATCTCGATCTCCGTGCCGACGTGCAGCTGTTCGTGCACCTCGCGCGAGCCGCCCCGGCCGCCCTGCTCGGCCTCGATCAGCCGGGTCGCGATCGTGTAGCCGTCGCGGTCCGCCGGATCGCCGCACAGCGAGTACTGCCGCACGGTCCCGGACGGGAGTACGAGGTCGATGTGCGCGCCCGGCTGCCACGCGGGCAGTCCCGCGCCCTCCAGACGCAGCTGGACCACGCCCTCGGCGGGCTCGGTCCGTTCGGTGACCAGCACCCGCCGGGCGACGGTGGCCAGTCGGCCGCCGTGGCCCGAGATCGGCTCCTCGAGGGCGGGCAGCGGCCACAGCGGCGAGGCGTTGATCCGGCGCCGCAGCGCCCGCTTGACGAGGAGCGCGCCCCCGGCGACGAGGACGACCGTGCGGACGCGCATCAGCGGTGACCTCCGTTGGCGCCGGGAGAGCTCGCCAGGTAGGCCGCGGCCTGGGCGGTGTTGCCCTCCTGCGTGGGGTGGTAGGCGCGGCTCAGATAGCGGGGGATGGAGCGCAGCATGTCGGGCGTCGACGGGAGCACGCCCTCGCGGCCCTTGCGCACGAGCTGTCCGACGCTCGGCCTGGCGTCGAGGATCGTGGGGTCGTTCTCCATGAAGAACCGCACCCCGCGCTGCCACAGGAACACCAGCGCGGAGAAGGCCGTCGCCCAGGTCCGCACCCGTCGCCGGTAGCCGCCGTCCAGGTGCAGGAACAGCTCGAACGCCACCGACCGGTGCTCGACCTCCTCCGCGCCGTGCCAGCGCAGCAGGTCCAGCATCACCGGGTCGGCCCCGACCCGGTCGAGCTCGTCGGCGTTCAGCACCCAGTTGCCCAGGAACGCCGTGTAGTGCTCGATCGCGGCGATCAGCGCCACCCGCTCCAGCAGCCACCACCGTCGCGCCCGCCCCGGCGGCAGCGTCCGGTCCCCGAGCAGCTTCTCGAAGAACCAGTCCACCTGCGCGGTGTACGGCGTCGGGTCGAGCCCCAGCCGCTTCAGATGCGGCAGCACGTCGTCATGTGCCTGCGAGTGCACCGCCTCCTGCCCGATGAACCCGATCACGTCCGCCCGCAGCCGCTCGTCGGTGATGTACGGCAGCACCTGCTTGTAGACGTGCACGAACCAGCGCTCACCGGCCGGCAGGAGCAGATGCAGCACGTTGATGGTGTGCGTGGTGAACGGGTCGTCGGGCACCCAGTGAAGCGGGGTGTCCTCCCAGTCGAAGGAGACCTTGCGGGCCTTGAGCTCGATGTGCTCGGACGCCACCGGTGCAGGCTGCGTATTAGACATGGCGTCAATGTACTGAGCGGTAAGCGAGACGACTAGGGGTCGCGCACGGGTTTGCGCACGGGTTTCCGGCGCAGGGCGTCGCCGCCGGCCCGCAACGGGGCAGGCGAGCCGGTCACCGCAGCGCCCCCACCCGCGTCCCGTCCCGCAGCGTCCCCGTCAGGTCCGCCCGGCTGCCCTGCGCGGCCTTCACCGCCAGCACGTTCCCCTCGGCACGCCCGTGCACCGCCCCCGTCACCTCCAGCGACGCCACGTCGTCCGACCCCGCCGCCAGCACGTACCACCCCCCGCTCCGCGCCTGCCACACCACCCCCGCCAGCACCCGCGGCTCCCGCACCCCGCACGCCGGCGTGCCCTCCGAGCGCGCCGCGAGCACCGCCATCCGCATCGTTCCCGTCGCACGGAACAGCGCCAGGCTCCGGCTCCCCGTCCCCCGCCATGTCTCCGCCCGCGCGCACACCCACTCCGCGCGCCCCGCGCCCTCCGGCAGCCGCTGCGTCGCGTAGGCCCACGCGTTGACCGACCGCACCCCGTGCGACCGCACCGCCGCCAGCCGGCACGCCACCCGCGCCCACCGCTCCCGCGCCGCCGCGCCCGTCACGTCCGCGGCGTGGCCGGGCGGGCCGGACGTGAGCCGGGCCGGGGCCAGCTCCCCGAGGTCGGTCAGCACCTGGACGCCCTCCGCGTCCCGCACCTGGAGCACGCTCCAGCGCGTACAGCCCTGCGCCGACGCGGACGCCCGCTCCGTCACCGGACTCGGGATCGGCTCCGTCACCCCGTACCCGTCCCGCACGAGCGTCCGCGCCGTCCCGCCGGGCACCAGGAGGTCCCGTACCGCCGCCTCCGTCACCCACGGGGCCGTCAGATAGCGGACGTTGCCCGCCGCGCGGGACACCACGAGCGCCGCCGAACCGACCGCGTCCGCCCCGTCCGTACGCGCGAAGTCGAGCGCCGCGCCACTCGTGTCGCCGACCGGCTCCGCGTACCGCACCACCCGCAGCCCGTCGTGGAGGAGCACCACGCGCGCCGCGTCGACCTGCCCCGCGAACAGGAGTTGGGCCGGGCCCATCGGCGGCCCCGGTGGCGTGCCGGGCGTCGCCGACGCCTGGACGGTCGGCCCGGGCCGCGCCCACACGGCGAGCGCCCGGCGCAGCAGCGCCGAGTCGCCGGTGAGCTCGCCGCGGGCCGGCCACACGGAGAAGTCGGTACGGGTCGACAGCCGCCAGTCGTCCGGCCCGACCCGCTTCAGGCCGGCCGGGTCGAGCGCCGCCTCGGCCGCCGGGTTGCGGGCGTACGACGGGGCCGCAGCACCGTTTCTGCCCCAGCCGTCGCCCGGCAGCCCGAGCAGCGCCCCGCACACGAGGACCGCCGCGGCCGCCGCGAGCGCCGCCTTGCCGTGCTGCCGCCGCCGCATCAGGTCCGTCGGCCGCGCCTGGAGCGAACAGGGGTCGAACTCGGGCGAGTCGAGCAGCGCGGCCCCGCCCGGCCCCCCTGAGGCATCCACCCCGTCCGCCTCGGCGAGCGCCGCCTCCGGGTCCGCCACCCCGGCCGCCGCCAGGACGCGCAGCACCTCCGGATCGCCCTGCCGTTCCAGGCCGCGCAGCACGTACGCCGCCCGGCCGGGCCCGGAGAGCGCGGAGAGCCGCTGGTCCAGGGCCAGTTCGTCGGCGCCGCCGGCCCGCGGGAACAGCCGCAGTCCCCACACGTGCGGCAGCAGCGGCGGGAACTGCGCCCGCCGCGGCAGCGCCCGGCGCCGCAACGGCAGCCCCGCGATCAGCGCCTGCCGCAGCACCTCGCCCCGTACGTACGCGTACCCGGGATCCACCGCGTCCTCCGCCGCCTGCCGGGCGCCGGGCACGGCCGCCTTGGCGGAGGCGGTCGAGGTGCGGCGGCGCGGGAGCGAGCGCTGCACGAGCGCGTGCGCGGTCAGCACCCGGCGGTTGCGCCCGAGCGAGGGCGGCAGCACCAGATAGGCGATCCGGACGAGCCGCGGGTAGTGCTCGACGAGAGCGGCCTCGGCGTGCTCGACGTCTACGGGAGCGGGGGCGAGTTCCTGGGTGCTCACGTTCAGCAGAACGAGCGAATGGTGCGATGGTCACCCCGGGGCGGGCGCCCGGGGGCCGGGGGAACGCCCCTCAGGCGGCGTACACCGTCAGCCGCTCGCGGATGACGTCGGTGACCTCGTCCGGCACGCCGAGCCCTTCCCGTACGTACTTCTCCATCGTCCCGTGCCGCACCGCGACCTCGTCGAGCGCCGCCTCCAGGTACTCCGGCACCACCCCGAGCAGCGCGAGCGCCAGCTCCGGGTCGCCGCCCTGCAGCGTGAAGCCCTCGATGAGCGGCGCGAAGGCCTCCCGCACCCCCGGATTGACCGCCAGGTACTCGGCCAGCACCGTCTCCTCGTCCGCCCCGAGCAGCGAGAGCAGCACGGTCGCCGCCCAGCCGGTGCGGTCCTTGCCGGCCGTGCAGTGGAAGAGCACCGGACCGGCGAACGGATCGCCCAGCTCGGTGAGGAAGGCCCGGTAGGAGGCGCGCGCCGAGTCCGTGTTCACGAAGGCGCGGTACGTCCGCGCGAACGCCGCCTGCGCCCGGCCCCCGCCCAGATGCTCCTCGGCGAGTGCCGGATCCGACAGCAGCGTCTTCAGCCGGGCGGCGGGCGGCAGACCGCTGGTCGCGAGGTAGTCCGCGAGCACGTCCGCGACGAGGGTCCGGGTGCCGGCCGGCACCCGGTCGGGCCGCTCCGCCCGCTCGGCCTCGGTGCGGAAGTCGATCACGGTGCGGATACCGAGCCCGGCCACCACCGCGTCCTCCGCCTCCAGCCGGTCCAGCTGCGCCGACCGGAAGACCAGGCCTGAGCGCACACTGCGCCCCGCGCCGAGCGGGAGCGTGCCGAGATCCCGCAGGTTGGCGACGGTGGCGGCGGGAATGGCGGGCATACGGCGACTCCTCCGACCCTCCGGACGCGTTACGCATCGAATGTCCCCCAGAACACCGCGAACCGCGACCGAAGCGCCGGAGGGAGGGCCGGGGCGGAAGAGGGGAGGCGGTCTGTCCCGCCCGGTACCGGGATGACACGATGACGTCACCATGACGCACCCCCGCTCGCCGCTGCGCGCCCTGCGAGCCGCACTCTTCGCGGCGGTGTGCGTCACTTTGGCGGCGGTGGGCCATTCGTCCATGTCCGCCCATTCCGTCCCGGTCTCCTCCCTCCTCACGGCCTTCGCCGTGACGACGGCCCTCGCCTGGGCCGCCGCCGGCCGGCGCCGCGGCCCGGTCGCCCTGGTGCCCGGCCTGGCGGCCGTGCAGGGCGTGCTGCACCTGATCTTCGGGGCCGGGGAGTCCGGCGGAGGAGCGGCCGCCGCCGGGCACATGGCCGGGATGGCCGGGATGGCGGGGATGGCCCACATGACCGGCGTGACCGGCACGGCGCACGCCATGCCCCTGCCCATGGGCGGCGGCATGGACATGGGTCCGGGTTCGGGCTCAGGCGCCGCGATGCTCGCCGCGCACGCGCTCGCCGCCCTGGCCTGTGGGCTCTGGCTCGCCCGGGGTGAGGCCGCGCTCTTTGCTCTCGCCCGGACCGCCGGGGCCCTGGCCCTCGCCCCGCTGCGGATCGCGCTCGCCGCCGTACGCCTGCTCGTCCCCGTACCGCCGCGGCTCCGTCCCGTACGGCCGCGTGCGCACGCCCGCGTGCCGCGCGGTGTCCTCCTCGCGCAGGCCGTGTCCCGGCGCGGTCCGCCGCGTCCGCCCGCATCCCGCGCCAAGGCCCTCGGAGTCCGAACCGTCTGACCGTCTGACCGTCCGACTGTCTGACCTGGGGGCCGATTCCCCATGTCGACATTCGACTCCAAGGACCGTCATGACACTCGACGACCTCACGCGCCCGGAAACGGCTCCGGACGCCCCGTCATCACCGCGCGGCGGCTGGTCCGCCCTGCGCCCGCTCCTGCTGCGCCTGCACTTCTACGCGGGCGTGCTCGTCGCGCCCTTCCTCCTCGTGGCCGCCGTCAGCGGACTGCTGTACGCGCTCTCCTTCCAGGCGGAGAAGGTGCTGTACGCGCACGAGCTCGAAGTCCCGGTACCGAACGGTGCCCCAGCCCTGCCTCTGTCCCGGCAGGTCGCGGCCGCCCGGGCCGCCGAGCCGGACGGCACCGTGACCGCCGTCTGGCCCGGCGCCGAGCCCGGGGCCACCACCCGCGTCCTGATGGCCGACCCCGAGGCGCCCGAGGGCACCTCGCTCGCCGTCTTCGTCGACCCGTACACCGGTGACATACGCGGCCGGCTGCCCAGCTACGGCAGCACCGGCGCGCTGCCGCTGCGCACCTGGATCGACGGCCTCCACCGCGATCTGCGCCTGGGCGAACCCGGCCGCCTCTACAGCGAACTGGCCGCCAGTTGGCTGTGGGTGATCGCCCTCGGCGGTCTGCTGCTGTGGCTGGGCCGCCGCCGCAGGAGCCGCCGCGCCCTCCTGCTGCCCGAGCGCGGCCCGAAGTCCCGCCGCCGCACCCTCTCCTGGCACGGCGCGGTGGGCCTGTGGGCGGTGGCCGGTCTCGTGGCGCTGTCGGCGACGGGGCTGACCTGGTCGACGTACGCGGGCGAGCGCATCGGCGCCGTCCAGGACGCGCTCGGCGGCGCGACCCCGACGCTGTCGGCCGCCGTGGCCGCGGGCGGCGCGGGTGCCGGCGGGGAACACGCGGGCCACACCGGCCACAACGGCCACAACGGCCACACTGGGCACCATGCGATGCAGCCCGTCCCCGGGCAGGGCGCGGACATCGGCATCGACAAGGCCGTCGCCGCCGCCCGCGCGGCCGGCATCGACAGCCCGTCGATCTCCGTCGTGCTGCCGGCCGAGGGTAGCGGCTATGTGGTGAAGGAGACGGACAAGCAGTACCCGGTCGAGCTGGACTCCGTCGCCCTGAACCCGGCCGACGGCACGGTCCTCGACCGGCTGCGCTTCGCGGACTATCCGCTGCTCGCGAAGGTCACCCGGTTCGGCATCGACGCCCACACGGGCGTCTTCCTCGGCCTGGGCAACCAGCTCGCCCTCGCCGCCCTCGCGCTCGCCCTGATCCTGCTGGTCCTCTGGGGCTACCGCATGTGGTGGCTGCGCGGCCAGGGCCGCTGGGGCCGGCCGATCGCCCGCGGCACCTGGCGCCGCGTCCCGCCCGCGCTGCTGCTGCCGCTGCTCGCGGCGACGGCCCTGGTGGGCTGGTTCGTGCCGCTGCTCGGTCTGAGCCTGGTGGCGTTTCTGGCCGTCGACCTCGCCCTGGCGTTCACCGCCCGGGCGAAGTCGAGGCGCAGCGCCTGACCCCGGTCAGGGGGTGTACTTGTAGCCGACCCGCCGCACGGTCTGGATCGTGTGGCGGTGCTCGGCGCCCAGCTTCCGGCGCAGCCGGGCCACGTGCACGTCGACGGTCCGGCCGTCGCCCACGTGCCCGTAGCCCCACACGGTCGTGACCAGCTGGTCGCGCGTGTGCACCCGGTGCGGATGCGCGACCAGATGGGCCAGCAGCTCGAACTCCAGGTACGTCAGGTCCAGTGGCTGCCCGTCGACCCGGGCGATCCGCTGGACGCTGTCGATCGCCACCGGGCCCTGCTCGGCGACGGGCGCCACCGGCGGCTCGTCGCCGGCGGGCAGCAGCACCAGATACCCGACCATCGGCGGCCGTCCGGGCAGCGCCGGCAGCGTGTGCTGGGGCGCGGGCAGCAGCGTGGCACCCGGCGGCAGGTACTCGGCGACCCGGGCGAGGCCGGCGACCTCGTCGGCCGCGACGGCACGGAGCCGGGGACGGGCAGGGGCGTTGAGAGGGGTGAGGGAAGCGGGGGCGGCGGCGGTCTGCGTGTGGGCCATGAAAGCTCAGCTCTTTCGCGCGAGTCACAAACGGACGGTGGACGTCGTACGTCGTGCGTCATGTGTCATGCGCGCCGGCCGAAGGCCGCGGCGACCGGATATCGGATCCGATCGGGCTTTAGAGGGCCGACGCGTTCCTCACGCGCCGACAGCACCGGTCGAAGTCATGGTGCTGCCGGGAAGGCCAGAACGGCTCGAGGTCGAAGCGCCTCGAAGCGGTGTCGTTCTGGATGCGGGCCATATCCCTATTAAACCAGGAGGGAATTCCTCTGGGCACCCCCATGCCCGGTCGAGTCCGCCCCACCGCTCCCGCCGACCGTCCTCAACCCACCAGTCGCCTGCGCCAGTCCAGCCCCGTCACCCGTATCGACTGCCCGGGATCCCCGTCCCACTCCACCGTCAGCCCCTGTCCGCGCAGCGCCTCCACGACCTCCCCGCCGACCGCCGCGGTCGTCTCCGCCGAGCCGTCGAACCCGCCGTACAGCAGATGCAACGGCCCGCCGTTCGCCGCGCCCTCCGTGCACTGGGAGTGGAAGAAGACGAACCCGCGCGCCTCCTCGGCGCCGTCCTCCGCGCCGATCTCCCCCGTGCCGCACGAGCGGCAGCAGGTGAAGTTCTCCCGGGCCACGATCCCGGCGGCGTCCAGCCTCTCGAACGCGGCCGTGATCCGCTCCGGATCCGTCGTCCCCTCCCACTCCGACATCTCCGCCACCCGCTCCAGCCACAGCCGGTCCACCAGCCGCTCGGCCTGCTCCCGGGAGACCGGGTGCTCGTCGGGGGAGAACACCTCCTCCTGTGCGATCCGGGTCAGCCGCCCCCGGTCCTCGTAGCCGCACACCAGCAGCTCGCGCACCCGCGCCGCCAGCTCCTCCCGGACCTCCTCGGGGAGTTCGGGCACCTCGGGCGCCGGCGGGAAGCCCATGTTCTCCCAGACGAGCCCCGCGTCCCAGCCGCCGTCGCCGCGCGCCCAGGCGGTGAGGACCCCGGCCACCCGCTCCGGAGTGCCGACCCGCGTCTCGAAGTGCAGCTCGGGCGCCCCGGCGCGGTGCTCCAGCTGGTAGTCGCCGTCGTCGGCGTGCCAGACCTGGGCGAAGACGGCCGGCAGGTCCGGTATCCGCTGCACGATCAGGAAGCGGTCCCCCTCCGCGCCGATGCGCCGCACGAGCCCGGCCAGGTCCTCCTCGGACGGCCGGACGTGCCTCTCCCAGTTCTCGGTCTGCACCGTGATGTCGAGCATGGGTCCACTGTGGCAGGCGCCACTGACAACGCCGGAGGGGCGCCCGCCGTACGCGAAGTACGGCGGACGCCCCTCTCGGAGAACGCGGGTTCAGCCCTGGGCCCAGCCCTGGTCCGGGCTCGTCTCAGCCCTGGTCTCAGACCTGGCCGGCCTTCTCCAGCGCCTCGCAGCAGGTGTCCACGAGCAGACGGGTCACCGTGTACGGGTCCACGTTGGCGTTCGGGCGGCGGTCCTCGATGTAGCCCTTCTGGTCCTGCTCGACCTGCCACGGGATGCGGACCGAGGCGCCGCGGTCGGAGACGCCGTAGGAGTACTGGTCCCACGGGGCGGTCTCGTGCAGGCCGGTCAGACGGTCGTCGATGCCGGCGCCGTAGTTCTTCACGTGGTCGAGCGGCTTCGAGCCCTCGCCCAGCGCCTCGCACGCGGTGATGATCGCGTCGTAGCCCTCGCGCATCGCCTTCGTGGAGAAGTTGGTGTGCGCGCCGGCGCCGTTCCAGTCGCCCTTCACCGGCTTCGGGTCGAGCGTCGCCGAGACGTTGAAGTCCTCGGCCGTGCGGTAGAGCAGCCAGCGGGCGACCCACAGCTGGTCGGCGACCTCGAGCGGCGCCAGCGGGCCGACCTGGAACTCCCACTGGCCGGGCATGACCTCGGCGTTGATGCCGGAGATGCCCAGGCCCGCCTTCAGACAGTTCTCCAGGTGCGCCTCGACGACGTCACGGCCGAAGATCTCGTCCGCGCCGACACCGCAGTAGTAGCCGCCCTGCGGGGCCGGGAAGCCGCCGACCGGGAAGCCGAGCGGGCGCTCGCCGTCGAAGAAGGTGTACTCCTGCTCGATGCCGAAGATCGGCTCCTGCGCGGCGTACTTCGCGTACACCTCGGCCAGCGCGGCACGCGTGTTGGACGCGTGCGGCGTCATGTCCGTGTTCAGGACCTCGCACAGCACCAGGACGTCGTCGCCGCCGCGGATCGGGTCGGGGCAGACGAAGACCGGCTTGAGGACGCGGTCCGAGGCGTGGCCCTTGGCCTGGTTCGTGCTGGAACCGTCGAAGCCCCAGATCGGCAGCTCCTCCAGGGACAGCGCGGCACCCGGGATGATCTTCGTCTTCGAACGGAGCTTGGCGGTCGGCTCGGTGCCGTCGATCCAGATGTACTCAGCCTTGAAGGTCACGTGCCTCATCCTTTGGCGTGCTGCGGGTGCCGGTGGCGGCTCGCGACTGGCGAGAGCTGCGATGGCGGTGTCGTCTGAGCGCAGCTTCGCAACACGGGATTTCCCGTCGGTTGCCCGTTTGTGAACCCCGTGTTACTCAGCCTTCCTCGGAAACCCGCAGCCGCCGTGCGATCTCGTGTGCGTTCAGCAGCGAACCGAACCCGGCCCGGGTGATCCGCGCCACGAGCTCCGCGTACGAGGTGCCCAGCGCCTCCGCCGTACGCCCCAGGTGCCAGTCGCAGTCCGCGAGCCGCCGCAGCAGGTACCCGCGCCGGATCTGCGCCTCCGACAGCCGGAACGTCTTCAGATAGGCCGTCCGCCCCCGGTGGTCGCTGATCAGCTCCCCGATGTGCTGCTCCTGCCCGGAGCGCACGAACGGCGGCAGGAAACGGAAGAGCCGGAAGCCGCCCAGGTCGTGGACCCGCTCGAAGGCGTACGGGGTCTCCAGCAGGTCCCGCGCCATCAGACCGTCGTGCGCCTCGGCCCACGCCCGCTCCTGCGCCCGCGCCGCCCGGCGCAGATCGCCGAGCGTGTGGAAAGCGCCGCTCCCCAAAACGGCCCGGAACTCCGGCACGGGCGCGCCGTAGTGCGCGTACTGGTGCACCAGCTCCCCGAACAGGTCCTCCACCAGCGTCGGGTGCAGCAGCCGGTAGTCGTCGGGATGCGGCACGACGAAGGCGGCGGCCAGCGCGTCCGCCACGTACAGCAGCATCCCGCACTGTCCCGGATGGATCTCGAACACCCGCAGCGCCTCCGCGAGCCCCGGCACCGCCCACCCCGCGTACGCGGCCTCCGCGCGCGGCGACAGACCGCGTCGCACCGCCTCCCGGGACCACTCGTCCCACACGACCGACGGACCGCCGAAGTGCAGTGCCAGATAGCCCTCCAGGGCGAGATGGAGCGGCAGGAACCGCAGCCGCGGCTCGCCCCTGCGGCGCCGCGCGAGCCGCCGCACGGGCACCGCGACCGGCCGCTCGTCGCCGAGCCGGGTCCCGTAGACGGCCGCCTCCCCGGACGCGGCCCCGTCCCCGCCCGCACCCGCGTCCGACCAGTCGGCGACGAAGCCGTGCGGGATGTACGAGGTGTACGCGGTGCCGTCGCCGACCTCGACCGTGTCGGCGCCGTCCCAGGCGTGTGCGTACACCTCGCGGCGCAGCCGCAGCCCCGCGACCGGCTCGTCCCGCACCAGCGGCACCAGCCGCACCCCGCCCCACACCTGCGCCGGCCGGACGGCGAGCCCGGTCAGATCGATCCGCGTCATGCCCCCGCCTCCCCGGAGTGCGCCGCCAGGAACAGTTCCACCCGCCGGTCCAGATAGGCCCGCAGCGCGGCGAGCCCCTCGCGCCCCTCCGCGAACCGGGCGATCTCCACCAGCGCCGGCAGGTCCTCGGCGTCCCGGATGCCGGTCGTCGGCACCCCGGGCGCCAGCCGGCGCACGTCGAAGACATCGGCGTCGTATACGGGGTTCACGTGCACCACGCTCGTGCGGCGCAGCGGATCGAGCCGGGTCCGCCACACCCGCAGCACCTCGCCCGCGAGCCCGGGCGGCGCGTTGTCCCAGCCGTCCGACACGATCACCAGCCGCTCCGGCGCCCGCTCCAGGGCGTCGATGATCCGCTCCCCGAGCGGCGTCGCACCCCACGGCCGGACGAGCAGCGGATCGCGGGCGCCCGAGGTCCAGTGCGCCGTGTACGCGCCGGGCGCGGCCAGCGCCTCCAGGAGGAAGTGGCAGCCGAGCGCGACGGCCAGCGGCCGGCGCCGCTTCACCGCCGAGCCCGACGCCGAGAAGCTGTCGTCGAGCACCGCCGCCACCCGGCCCCACCTCCCGGCATGCGGCCCGGCCACCCGCCCAGCCGCCGCCCGCAGCGCCCCGGTCAGCTCGGCGCGCCGCTCCCTCCTCTCCCCGAAGGGGAGAGACAGCACGTACAGCGCGAGCCGCGTCAGCGGCATCACGGACAGATCGGTGCCCGCCTCGGCGGGACGGGTCCGCAGCCGCTCCAGGCGGGTCATGCGCGGCGCGATCCGCTCCAGGAACACCGCGCGCGGCACGCCGTGCTTCGCGGCCAGCCCCTCGGCGACCGTGAACGGCAGCTCGTACAGCGCCGACTGCGCCCCGTGCTCGTGGTGCGCCTTGCGGTACGCCTCCAGGGTGCGGTGCGCGTAACGGGCGCGGCGGCGCGGCGCGAAGAGGAAGTCGCCCGTCTCCGGCGCGTCCGGGAACGGCAGATGGGCGTGGCGGACGGCGGCCTTGAGCCCGGGCCGGTACTTCACGGCGTCGTGGGCCAGGTCGGGCCGGGTCGCCAGCCAGTCGCGGACGATGGCGCGGGTGCGGCGGTTGTTGACCCCGGCGGCGCGCAGGGTGCGGAAGAGCCGGTACACGCGCTGCGGCGGCATCGCCGCGAGCCGCGCGGCGATCAGCCGGCCCTCGCCGGGGCCCGCCTCGCGCGGGGTGCGCAGCAGCTGCTCGGCGATCAGGGCGGCGTTGTGGTCGTTGATGTCGAGCGCGAGCGCGGCGGCGTACAGCGGCCGGTAGTTGACCCGCACGTACTCGTGGAGGAAGTCGAGGGAGAGCCGCTGTTCCTCGGCCGTGGCGCGGAACTCGCGCTGGCCGGTGGCCGTGACGGCCGCGTTGACGAAGAGGAGCACGTCCTCGGCGGCGATGAGGTCCGACATCGGCTTCCCTGCTCCTTCGCCCGTACCGGCGCCCGGGTGCCGGCCGGGGAATGGGGGCGCGAACAACGAATACGTTGCTGTAGAGGCAGGTCCCGGAAGTCGCACCGGAGTCCCGCGGCCGGCCCGCAGACGCTAACACCGGGGGAGGGGAGGGGCGCCACCGGGTTTCGCACGCTGGGGGCGGGAGCGGGGGAGGGCGCGTGCGGCGGGTCGGGGGTGCGCCCCGAGCGTGCGCTCGGGGGCGGGCCAGGGGCATCTGCGGGTCATCCCGGATCCCGCTGTCGGCGCGGCCCGGCAGACTGGAGGGCATGACGAAGCTCCCGGGCACGAAGCCCCGTATCGGTCTCCTCGGCACCGGCCCCTGGGCCGAGCGCACCCACGCGCCCGCCCTCGCGGCGCACGCGGGTGTGGAGTTCAGCGGGGTGTGGGGCAGACGGCCCGAGGCCGCGACCGCGCTGGCCGCGGCGTGCGGCACCCGGGCGTACGAGGACGTGGACGCGCTGTTCGCGGCGAGCGACGCGATAGCGATCGCCCTGCCGCCGGACGTCCAGGCCCCGCTGGCGGCCCGGGCGGCGGCCGCGGGCTGTCATGTGATCCTCGACAAGCCGGTGGCGACCTCGGTGCCGGTGGCCCGCAAGCTGGCCGAGGAGGTGACGGCGGCCGGGGTCGCGTCGATCGTCTTCTGCACCCTCAGGTTCGCGGAGCCCACCGCCCGCTGGATCGAGGAACAGGCGGCGGCCGGCGGCTGGTTCCTCGGCGAGGCGCACTGGCTGGGCTCCCTCTTCGCGCCCGGCTCGGACAGCGCGTACGCGGCCTCGCCCTGGCGCCGCGAGAAGGGCGGCCTGTGGGACGTGGGCCCGCACGTCCTCTCCGTCTACCTCCCGGTCCTCGGCGACGTCACCTCGGTGAGCTGTGTCGCCGGGCCGGCCGACACCCGCCATCTGGTCCTCGGCCACGCCTCGGGCGCGAGCAGCACGGCCACCCTCACGCTCAGCGCCCCGCCCGCCGCCTCCGAGGCCGCCCTGTCCCTGTACGGGGAGCGGGGCCGGGTGACGATGCCGGGCTGGGACGGCGCGCTGGGCGCTTTCGGCGGCGCGGTGGACGCCCTGCTCGAGGCGATACGCACCGGCAGGCCGCACGCGTGCGACGTGCGCTTCGGGGCCCGGCTCACGGAGATCCTGGCGGAGGCGGAGGCACAGGCGACGACGGAGGCTCACCGGCGGCCATGAGGTCCCGTACGCCGGTGAGGAAGCGGCGTACGGCCTCCGACTCGCGGGCGTCGAAGTCGCCGAGCAGCGCCACCGTGCCGTCGATCAGCGGCCCGAACCAGGCGCGGCCGAGCTCCTTCGCCCCGTCCTCGACCCGCAGCAGCACCCGACGCCGGTCGCGTTCGTCCCGCACCCGGGCGAGGTGACCGAGCCGTTCGAGGCGGTCGATGACGGCGGTGGTGCCCGCGGAGTTGAGGCCGAGCTGCGCCCCGAGCCGGCCGGCGGTGGCCGGGGTGCCGTCCCGCTCGGCGTCCAGCAGACAGATCAGGGCGCGCACGTCCGTCGGGTGCATGGCGTTGCGGGCGGCGAACTCGGCCTGCCGCAGGCCGAATTCGACGGTCACCGCGCGCAGCAGATGAAAGATCCGCAACTCTTCCGACTCAGCCATGGAGATGCCCTTGCCTTCCCACCTATTATCTCGTCCAGCGAGATTATCGCCGAGCGAGAGGATCCCTGCGTGCTCCGAGAATCCTGCGACTCCGACCACCTCGCCTACGGGCGCGCCTACGACGCCGTCCTCGCCCACTGGCCGGCCCGCACCACCACCGCCACCCTGCCCACCCCCTACGGCGCCACCCAGGTCATCAGCCACGGCCCCGCCGACGCACCGCCCGTGCTGCTCCTGCCGGGCGGCGGGGCCACCGCCACCAGCTGGTACGGGACGGCCGAGGTGCTCGGCGCGAGCCACCGGGTGCACGCCGTGGACGTCCTCGGCGAACCCGGCCGCAGCGTCCCGGACCCCCGGCGTGCGATGCGCACCGTCGCCGACCTCACCGGCTGGCTCGACGCCCTGCTCGACGCGCTCGGCGTCCCGCCCACCGGCCCGGTGGGCCTCGTCGGCCATTCCTACGGCGCGTGGCTCGCCCTCCAGTACGCGCTGGCGTCGCCCACCCGGGCCGGCCGGCTCGTCCTGCTCGACCCGACGAACTGCTTCACCGGCT
The DNA here is from genome assembly GCF_053601115.1 of Streptomyces sp. NPDC004788. Lineage (NCBI taxonomy): Bacteria > Bacillati > Actinomycetota > Actinomycetes > Kitasatosporales > Streptomycetaceae > Streptomyces > Streptomyces sp. NPDC004788. The sequence goes on along the minus strand of NZ_JBSGBF010000088.1, from coordinate 1,326 downwards.
TCTCCCCGCGCTTCCTGCTGCGGGCCCTGCCGGTGCTGCTCCGACCCACCCCGGCCCGGGGCGCCGCGCTCCTCGACTGGGAGACGGGCGGCGCGCCCATCGATCCGGAGTGGCGCGAACTGTACGCCCAGGGGGCGGAGTTGCGTACCGCGCGACCGGTGTCCGGTCGCCGCCCCACCGCCGAGCGGCTCGCCGCGCTCCGGCAGCCGACGCTCGTCCTCTTCGCGGGCCGGTCGAAGGTCCACGACCCGCGCGCGGTGGAGCGCCGGGTCCGGGCCGCCGTCCCCGGCGCGGAGACGGCGATCCTGCCCGACGCGACCCACTTCACGCTCCCCGTGTCGGCGCCACCGGGCACCCACGCCCGGATCGCCCGCCACTTCACGGACTGAGGAGGGAGGAGGAGGGAGGAGCAGGGAGGTGGAGAGAGGGAGGACGGTCAGCGGGACAGCGCGTCCCGCACGGCCTCCTCGGTGCGACCGACCACGGCCGTGCCGTCCTCGGCGGTGATGATGGGGCGCTGGATCAGCTTCGGGTGCTCCGCGAGCGCCGCCACCCAGCGGTCGCGGTTCGCCGCGTCCTTGGGCCAGTCCTTGAGGCCGAGCTCCTTCGCGTCCGCCTCCTGGGTCCGCGTGATGTCCCACGGCTCCAGGCCGAGCCGGTCGAGCACCGCCCGGATCTCGTCCGGCGACGGCACGTCCTCCAGGTAGCGGCGCACGGTGTAGTCGGCGCCCTCCGCGTCCAGCAGGGTCAGTGCGCTGCGGCACTTGGAACAGGCGGGGTTGATCCAGATCTCCATGCCCTCCAACGTACCGCCAGCGGCATCCCCGGACGCACCCCCGTCGCACCCCCCGTCACACCACCGGAGCGCACCCCCCGGCGCACCCCGCGGCCGCCACCGAACGCACCGCCAAAGCCTGTCTGGCCAGGGGCGATTGTCAGTGGTGGCCAGTAAAATCGAGGGTGAAGGTGAGGGTCCCGGGGAGGGCCCCCACCCCCGTTCGTCAGGAGGTCGCCCATGGCCGTAGCCACGCTCAGGACACCGTCCATCGAACCCTGGAAGCCCCTCCGGAAGCAGCCGCTCCCCGCGGGCCGCCCCCGCGAGTGGTACGTCACCCACAACCGCCGGCTGAAGGCCATGCGCCTCGCCATCGCCCTGCTCGACGCGGGCGTCTATCTGCCGTCCCGGGCCACCAACGCGCGGATACGCACGACCGCCGCCCAGCTCGGCATCCACCCGCCGTCCGACACCACCTGCCACATGGTCCGCGCCCTGATCCGCTACGGCCGCTGACGCGGCCGGGGCGCTGCCCGGCACCGCCGGGCAGC
>NZ_JBSGBF010000087.1:0-34488 GCF_053601115.1 Streptomyces sp. NPDC004788 | reverse complement strand
GGCCGCGGCGCGTCCAGCCACTCGGCGACGGCCGCGCGCGGCGCGGCGGACGACGGAACGCCGGGCGCGTGCGCGGGCGGCGCGGCCGGCCCGCCTGCGGACGGGCTGCCCAGCCCGGCGGGCGCGCCGGACGCGGGGCCGTCGGAGGCGGGAGCGCCGGACGGGGGCGCACTCGCGTACGCCCCGGGCGCGTGCACGGGCGGCGGCGGTACGACCGGCTGCGCCGGGGGGCGGGCCGGGACCGACGGGGTCGACGGCGCTTGGCCGGCCTGCGGCCGGGACGGCGGCACGTCGCCGGGCGATGCCGGGGGCAGGTCGCCGCCGCCCTGCGGCGGGGCCGGGGCCAGGTCGCCGCCGCCCTGCGGCGGGGCCGGGGCCAGGTCGCCGCCCTGCCGCGATGCCGGGGGCAGGTCGGCGCCCTGCCGCGGGGCCGGGGGCAGGTCGTCCGGCGGCGGCGCGGCCGGGTGGGGGACCCCGGCCCCGGTCCCCCGGGTGTCGCTCGACTCGTACGTGCCGTCGGTCTCCATGAACCCCTGCCCCCTGACCAGCCAGGTCGCCGCAACTGTGCCACCGTCAATCTAGTGGGCGCGGGCCCGCCCGGAGGGGTTTCGCCCACCCGTTCGGCCGATCACCGGCGGTCCGCCGGCCCCGCGCCGCCCCGCGCCGTCGAGCCCCGCGGAAGCGGTCACCATGTCCATCTCGGACAACGAGCCACCCGCCACCACTCCCGATCGGCGCATGCCCGACCCCCTCCCCCGCGCCTAGCCTGCGGAGGAAACCCGCAAGAGCGTCCAGAACATCCCAGGAGCCCCGCATGAACGCTGTCCCGCAGGAGCGGCGCGTCGTCACCGCCATCCCCGGCCCGAAGTCGCAGGAGCTTCAGGCCCGCCGCCTCGACACGGTCGCCGGTGGCGTGGGCTCCACGCTGCCGGTGTTCACCAAGCGGGCCGGCGGCGGCATCATCGAGGACGTCGACGGCAACCTGCTGATCGACTTCGGTTCCGGCATCGCCGTGACCTCCGTCGGCGCCTCCGCCGAGGCCGTCGTGCGCCGCGCCTCCGCGCAGCTGCAGGACTTCACCCACACCTGTTTCATGGTGACCCCGTACGAGGGTTACGTGGAGGTCTGCGAGGCCCTCGCCGAGCTGACCCCGGGCGACCACGCCAAGAAGTCCGCGCTGTTCAACTCGGGCGCCGAGGCCGTCGAGAACGCGGTCAAGATCGCCCGCTCGTACACCAAGCGCCAGGCCGTCGTCGTCTTCGACCACGGCTACCACGGCCGCACCAACCTCACCATGGGCATGACGGCGAAGAACATGCCGTACAAGCAGGGCTTCGGCCCGTTCGCGCCCGAGGTCTACCGCGTCCCGGTCGCCTACGGCTACCGCTGGCCCACGGGTGCCGAGAACTGCGGCCCCGAGGCCGCCGCCCAGGCGATCGACAACATCACCAAGCAGATCGGCGCCGAGAACGTCGCCGCGATCGTCATCGAGCCGGTCCTCGGCGAGGGCGGCTTCATCGAGCCGGCCAAGGGCTTCCTGCCGGCGATCGTGAAGTTCGCCAACGACAACGGCATCGTCTTCGTCGCGGACGAGATCCAGGCCGGCTTCTGCCGTACCGGCCAGTGGTTCGCCTGCGAGGACGAGGGCATCGTCCCGGACCTCATCACCACCGCCAAGGGCATCGCGGGCGGTCTGCCGCTCGCCGCCGTGACCGGCCGCGCCGAGATCATGGACTCCGTGCACGGTGGCGGCCTCGGCGGCACCTACGGCGGCAACCCGGTCGCGTGCGCCGGTGCGCTGGGCGCCATCGAGACCATGAAGGAGCTCGACCTCAACGGCAAGGCCAAGCGCATCGAGGAGGTCATGAAGGGCCGCCTCACCGCGATGCAGGAGAAGTTCCCGGTCATCGGTGACATCCGTGGCCGTGGCGCCATGATCGCCATCGAGCTGGTGAAGGACCCGGCGACGAAGGTGCCGGCCCCGGAGGCCGCCGCCGCGCTCGCCAAGTACTGCCACAACGAGGGCGTGCTCGTCCTGACCTGCGGCACCTACGGCAACGTGCTGCGCTTCCTGCCGCCGCTGGTCATCGGCGAGGACCTCCTCAACGAGGGCCTGGACGTCATCGAGGCCGCGCTCGCCACGATCTGACGATCTGACGGCACCTTCTGACACTCCGTGTGAAGAAGCTGTGGGGGGCCGATGGCGGGATGGAGTTCCCGCTGTCGGCCCCCCGTTTCGTGCCGTACGGTTTCCACAGATGAGAGAAACACCCCGGGCGGAGCCTCCCCAGCCCTGCCCGAACCGTGCCGCAGCGCACACCGCTGGAGCCCTGGGCTCCGGAACTCCTCACCGATCGGATGGCCGCCCGCCCCACACCCCCCGGGGCGCGCGGCAGCCCGGTCAAGGCGACCGCCCCGGAACCACCCCCCCTGTTCCGGGGCGGTCGGCTGCGTTCTCGGCGCTCGTCGTCCTCGCCGTCACCACCTGGCAGGTCCTGGTGCACGGCCCCCTCACCCGCCTCGACGAGCGCGTCTCCCGCGCCCTGGTGGACACCGTGCCGCGCGGTCTGAGCGAGGCCGCCTCCGACCTCGGCAACATGACGGTCGCCCTCCCCGTCCTGGCCTGCGCGCTGGCGTACGCGATCCGCCGCGGCCGCCGCGGCCAGGCCCTGCGGGCCGCCCTCGCCATGGCCGCCGTGCCGCTCCTCGTCGTCCCCCTGAAGGAGTGGACGGCCCGCCCGGGGCCGCTGGAGCCCTGGGCGCACGGCTACTTCCCGTCGGGCCACACGGCGACGGCGATGGTGGCGTACTTCGGCGCGGCCTTCCTGGTGTCCGGACGCCTGGTGCCGGTCGCCGCCGTGCTCACGGCTCTGACCGGCACCGGACTGGTCCTGCGCGGCTACCACTGGCCGCTGGACGTGCTCGCGAGTCTCTGCCTCGGGCTGCTGATCCTGTTCGTCGGCTCCACCTGCATGCGCCGCAGTTCCGGCTGAACTCGCCGCCCTCACCTCTTGTCCGCCTCCCCCTCCCCGCGGGCGAGCCGGCCGGCCGCCTCGTGCATCGCCAGCTCCAGCAGGGCGGCATCCGTGAGTGTGCCCGCCGCGTCCGGCGCCACCAGCCAGTGCACTCCGCCGGTCGCGCGGCCCGGGTGGGGGACGACGATCCAGGTGCCGCGGCCGGCGCCGCGCACGCCGGTGCCGAGCCAGCGGGCGGCGGTGCCCGGCGGCACGAAGAAGCCCATCCGGGCGTCGCCGAAGTCGGCGAGCACGGGGCCGGGGCGGTCGACGAGGCGGGTCAGGACGTCGAGGGTGGGCCGGCCGAGCTCGGCCGGCAGGATCAGCACGTCCCAGCGGCGCCCGGCGGGCAGCAGGGCGACACCGTGCGGGTTGCGCTCCCACTCGAAGCGGCAGGCGTCGGGGTCCCGCGCCGCCGACGCCAGCCATTCCATCGCGGCCTTGGCCTCCGGCGTTCCCGACGTGCCCGAGGTCCCCGAAGCGTTCATCGTCACAGTCCCCTCTCCGTGCGGACCCGCCCGGTGCGGTGTCCACACGGAGAGAGGAGGCGGCCCGGTGGCTATGACGCGGGTTTACCCTCCATGGAGTGTGACCTGCATCACATCGCCATGGTTCAGCTGTCGAAGCCGAGGCCCAGCTTGTCCATCGTCTTCAGCCACAGGTTCCGCCGGCCGCCGTTCTCGTCGGCCCGCGCGAGCGACCACTTGGTCAGCCCGATGCCCGCCCACGCGATCGGTTCCGGCGGGAACGGCAGCGGCTTCGAGCGGACCATGCCGAGCCGGGTGCGCTCGGTGCGCTCCCCGGCCAGCAGGTCCAGCATCACGTCCGCGCCGAAGCGGGTCGCGCCCACGCCGAGGCCCGTGTAGCCCGCCGCGTACGCCACCTTGCCCTGGTGCGTGGTGCCGAAGAAGGCGGAGAAGCGCGAGCAGGTGTCGATCGCGCCGCCCCAGGCGTGGCTGAAGCGGAGCCCCTCCAGCTGCGGGAAGCAGGTGAAGAAGTGCTGGGCCAGCTTCAGATACGTCTCGGGGCGGTGGTCCATCTCGGCCGCCACCTTGCCGCCGAAACGGTAGACCGCGTCGTAACCGCCCCACAGGATGCGGTGGTCCGCGGTGATGCGGAAGTAGTGGAACTGGTTGGCGCTGTCGCCGAGGCCCTGCCGGTTCTTCCAGCCGACCGAGGCCAGCTGCTCGGGGCTGAGCGGCTCGGTCATCAGGGCGTAGTCGTAGACCGGGACGGTGTAGTGCCGCAGCCGCTTGACCAGCGACGGGAAGACGTTGGTGCCGAGGGCGACCTTGCGGGCCGCGACCCGGCCGTACGGGGTGCGCACGGCCATGCCGCCGCCGGCGCCGCCCGCCGACACCAGGTCGAGCGCCGGGGTGTTCTCGAAGATCCGCACGCCGAGCTCGGCGCAGGCCCGCTTGAGGCCCCAGACCAGCTTCGCCGGGTGCAGCATGGCGACGCCGCGCCGGTCCCACAGGCCGCCCTGGAAGGTCGGCGAGGCGACCTCGGCCCGGACCGCGTCCCGGTCCAGGAACTCCAGGCCGTCGGCGAGACCGAGCCGGTCCGCCTCCTCGTACCACTCGTGCAGCTCGTCGACCTGGTAGGCCTCGGTGGCCACGTCGATCTCGCCGGTGCGCTCGAAGTCGCAGTCCATGCCGTAGCGGGCGACGGTGGCCTCGATGGCGTCGAGGTTCTCGGCGCCCATGCGCTCCAGCTTCGGCAGCTCCTCGGGCCAGCGGGCGAGGCCGTTGCCGAAGCCGTGGGTGAGGGAGGCGGCGCAGAAGCCGCCGTTGCGGCCCGAGGCGGCCCAGCCCACCTCGCGGCCTTCGATCAGCATGACGTCCCGGGAGGGGTCGCGCTCCTTGGCGAGGAGCGCGGTCCACAGGCCGCTGTAGCCGCCGCCGATGACGAGCAGGTCGCACCGCTCGGTGCCGGTGAGGGCGGGCAGGGCCGGGGGCTTGCCGGGGTCTTCCAGCCAGAAGGGGACGGGCTGGGCGTCGGAGAGAGATTGTGCAGCGAGACGCATGGCGACTGGGGCCATGGTTTCCAACTCCTTCGGTGCCCGGCCGGCGGCGTCCGCCGGCCGGGCGCTCATTCAGGCTGTTGCTGTTTTCTTGCGCCGGTTCGCAATGATCTGTCCGGCCGCGACCATCAGTACCGCGATGACGAACATCGCCGTGCCGATGACGTTGATCTGAACGGGGGTTCCGCGCTGCGCCGAGCCCCAGACGAACATGGGGAAGGTCACGGTGGAGCCCGCGTTGAAGTTGGTGATGATGAAGTCGTCGAACGAGAGCGCGAAGGCGAGCAGCGCGCCGGCCGCGATGCCGGGCGCCGCGATCGGCAGCGTGACCCGCAGGAAGGTCTGCACCGGTCCCGCGTAGAGGTCGTTCGCGGCCTCCTCCAGGCGCGGGTCCATGGACATCACGCGCGCCTTGACCGCCGTCACGACGAACGACAGGCAGAACATGATGTGGGCGATGAGGATCGTCCAGAAGCCCAGCTCCGCGCCCATGTTGAGGAACAGGGTGAGCAGCGAGGCGGCCATGACGACCTCGGGCATCGCCATCGGCAGGAAGATCAGCGAGTTGATCGCGCCGCGCGCCCGGAAGCGGTAGCGGACGAGCGCGAACGAGATCATCGTGCCGAGGACCGTGGCGCCGAGCGTGGCCCAGGCGGCGATCTGCAGCGACAGCGACAGCGAGCCGCACATGTCGGCGACGCCGCACGGGTCCTTCCAGGCGTCCAGGGAGAACTGCTGCCACGCGTAGTTGAAGCGCCCGTTCGGCTTGTTGAACGAGAACACCATCACGACGACGTTCGGCAGGATCATGTAGGCGAGCGTCAGCAGGCCCGCGATGACGACGAGGTTCTGTCGGATCCAACGCATCAGACCAGGTCCTCCGTTCCCGCTCGGCGGATGTAGACGGTGACCATGAGCAGCACGATCGCCATGAGGATGAACGAGAGGGCGGCGGCCGTCGGATAGTCCAGGACCCGCAGGAACTGCGACTGGATGACGTTGCCGACCATCTTGGTGTCGGTGGAGCCGAGCAGTTCGGCGTTGACGTAGTCACCGCTCGCCGGGATGAAGGTGAGCAGCGTGCCGGAGACGACGCCCGGCATCGACAGCGGGAAGGTCACCTTGCGGAAGGTGGTCGCCGGGGAGGCGTACAGGTCCTGCGCGGCCTCGTGCAGCCGGCCGTCGATCCGCTCCAGGGAGGTGTAGAGCGGCAGGATCATGAAGGGCAGGAAGTTGTACGTGAGACCGCAGACCACCGCCATCGGCGTGGCGAGCACCCGGCTGCCCTCGGTCCAGCCGAGCCAGTTGGTGACGTCGAGGACGTGCAGGGTGTTCAGGGCGGAGACCACGACGCTGTCGTCGGCGAGGATCGTCTTCCAGGCCAGCGTGCGGATGAGGAAGCTGGTGAAGAACGGCGCGATGACGAGGACGAGGACGAGGTTGCGCCAGCGCCCGGCCTTGAAGGCGATCAGGTACGCCAGCGGGTAGCCGAGCAGCAGGCAGAGCAGCGTGGCGGTGCCGGCGTAGAGCAGCGAGCGGACGAACTGCGGCCAGTACTCCTGGAAGGCGTCCCAGTAGGTCTGGAAGTGCCAGGTGACCTGGAAGCCCTGCTCCAGGGAGCCGGTCTGGACGGACGTCGACGCTTGGTAGACCATCGGCAGCGCGAAGAAGACGAGCAGCCAGACGATGCCGGGCAGCAGCAGCCAGTACGGGACGAGCCGCTTGCGGGTGGAGGGCTTGCGGACGGCCGGCTCCTCGGCCGGCGCCGCCGCCTCCTCCTTCACGAGGGTGGCGGTCATGCGGCGTCCTCCACCGTCTCGACGCCCGCGTCGATGTCCTGGCTGGCGTCGAGGCCGAAGGTGTGGGCCGGGTTCCAGTGCAGGACGACCTCGGCGCCGGGGACGAGCCGGGAGTCGCGCTCGATGTTCTGCTCGTACACCTGGAGCTCGGCGCCGGCCGGCGAGTTCACCACGTACTGGGTGGAGACGCCGATGAAGGACGAGTCGGCGATCCGGCCGGTGACCCGGTTGCGGCCGTCGGGGATCCGGCCGGCGTCGTCGGCGTGCGCCAGCGAGATCTTCTCGGGCCGTACGCCGACGAGCACCTTGCCGCCCTGGCGCACGGCGGACGTACAGCGGTCGCCGGGCAGCCGGAGCTTGCCGCCGCCGGCCGTGACGATCACCTCGGAGCCGGTCTCGACGACCTCGGCCTCGATCAGGTTCGAGGTGCCGAGGAAGTTGGCGACGAAAGTGGTCTGCGGGTTCTCGTACAGGTCCTCGGGCGCGCCCAGTTGCTCGACCCGGCCGCCGTTCATCACCGCGACCTGGTCGGCCATGGTCATGGCCTCCTCCTGGTCGTGCGTGACGTGCACGAAGGTGATGCCGACCTCGGTCTGGATGCGCTTGAGCTCCAGCTGCATCTGGCGGCGCAGCTTGAGGTCGAGGGCGCCGAGCGGCTCGTCGAGGAGCAGCACCTGCGGGTGGTTGATGAGGGCGCGGGCGACGGCGACGCGCTGCTGCTGGCCGCCGGAGAGCTGGTGCGGCTTCTTGTGGGCGTGCTCGCCGAGCTGCACGAGCTCGATCATCTCGTCCACCTGCGACTTCACCGACTTGATGCCGCGCCGGCGCAGGCCGAAGGCGATGTTCTCGAAGATGCTCATGTGCGGGAAGAGCGCGTAGGACTGGAAGACCGTGTTCACCGGCCGCTTGTACGGCGGGAGGTCGGTGACGTCGCGGTCGCCGAGGAAGACGGTGCCGGTGGTCGGCTCCTCCAGGCCGGCGATCATGCGCAGCGTGGTCGTCTTGCCGCAGCCGGAGGCGCCGAGGAGGGCGAAGAACGAGCCCTGCGGCACCGTCAGGTCGAGCGGGCGCACGGCGTGGAAGGAGCCGTAGGACTTGCTGATGCCGGAGAGACGGACGTCGCCGCCGGTGTTCTTTTCGGTGTGAGCAGTCTTGTCAGTCATGGGGTGAGATCCCGGGGTTCGTGAAGGGGAGGCGGAGGGCGTGCGGCCGGTCAGGCACCGATGAGCTTGGCGAACTTCTCCTCGTACGCCGTCTCCTCGGCGCTGCTCAGCGAGCGGAAGGCGTGCGACTTCTTCGCCATCGCCTTGTCCGGGACGATCAGCGTGTTGTTCGCGAGCTCCGGGTCGATCTTGGCGAGCTCGTCCTTCACGCCGTCGACGGGGCACACGTAGTTGATGTACGCGGCGAGCTGCGCGGCCACCGGGAGCTCGTAGTAGTAGTCGATGAGCTTCTCGGCGTTGGTCTTGTGCCGTGCCTTCGCCGGGATCAGCAGGTTGTCGCTGGAGGTGAGGTAGCCGGCCGCCGGGATCGCGAACTTGATGTCCGGGTTGTCCGCCTGGAGCTGGATGATGTCGCCGGCCCACGCGAGGCAGGCGGCGATGTCGCCCTTGTCCAGGTCCGACGTGTAGTCGTTGCCGGTGAAGCGGCGGATCTGCTTCTTGTCGACGCCCTTCTGGAGCCGGCCGATGGCGGCGTCGTAGTCGGCGTCGGTGAACTTTCCGGGGTCCTTGCCCATGTCGAGCAGGGTCATGCCGACCGAGTCGCGCATCTCCGTCAGGAAGCCGACCCGGCCCTTGAGCGCGGGGTCGTCGAGCAGCTGGGTGACGGAGTCGACCTTCTTCCCGCCGGTCGCCTTCTGGTTGTACGCGATGACGGTGGAGATGCCGGTCCACGGGTACGTGTAGGCGCGGCCCGGGTCCCAGTCGGGCCGGCGGAACTGCGGCGACAGGTTGGCGTACGCGTTCGGCAGGTTGGCCGCGTCGAGCTTCTGCGCCCAGCCGAGGCGGATGATGCGGGCGGCCAGCCAGTCGGTGACGACGATCAGGTCGCGGCCGGTGTCCTGGCCGGCCGCGAGCTGCGGCTTGATCTTCCCGAAGAACTCGACGTTGTCGTTGATGTCCTCGGTGTACTTGACGTTGATGCCCGTCCGTTTGGCGAACGCCTCCAGCGTCGGACGGTGCTTCTCGTCGTCGCTCACGTCCATGTACTCGGTCCAGTTGGAGAAGTTCACCGTCTTCTCCTTGGCCGAGAAGTCCGTCGACGCCGGCCCCTGGCCCTCCCGCTTGGCGGGCGGGATGCCGCAGGCGCTCAGGGAGGCGAAGCCGCCGACGGTGAGCGCGCCGACGCCTCCGGCGCGCAGCATCGAGCGGCGGGTGAGGGCGCCCCGGCCGCTCGTGAGGCTGCGCCGTATCGCCGCCAGCTGGGGGGCCGACAAGCTGTCGGACTCGTACTGCTCCATGCGCTGTGCCCTTTCGGGATGGGCCCTTTCGGGATGGGTTCGGTCGCCGCTGGTCGGGGCGGCGGAGTGCTATCGGTCCCCGAAGATCGTGCGGTGCCAGTCCTTGGCCGCCACCGCCGTGTTGTCGTACATCACGTGCTTGACCTGCGTGTACTCCTCGAAGGAGTAGGCCGACATGTCCTTTCCGAAGCCCGAGGCCTTGTAGCCGCCGTGGGGCATCTCGCTGATGATCGGGATGTGGTCGTTGACCCAGACGCAGCCGGCCTTGATCTCCCGGGTGGCCCGGTTCGCCCGGTACACGTCACGGCTCCAGGCGGAGGCGGCGAGGCCGTACGGGGTGTCGTTGGCCAGCCGGATGCCCTCGTCGTCGCCGTCGAAGGGCAGGGCCACCAGGACCGGTCCGAAGATCTCCGACTGCACGACCTCGCTGTCCTGGGCGGCGCCGGTGATCAGGGTGGGTCGGTAGTATGCGCCGTTCTTGAGCTCGCCACCAGGGGCTTCGCCGCCGGTGACGACGGTCGCGTAGCCCCGCGCCCGCTCCACGAAACCCGCGACGCGGTCGCGCTGGGCGTGGCTGACGAGCGGCCCGAGGTCGGTGGCGGGATCGAACGGGTCGCCGAGGCGCACGGTCTCCATGAGTTCGGCGACCCGCGCCACGAAGGCGTCGAACAGCGGCCGCTGCACATAGGCCCGGGTGGCGGCCGTGCAGTCCTGTCCGCTGTTGATGAGGGAGGCGGCGACGGCGCCCTGCGCGGCGGCCTCCAGGTCGGCGTCGTCGAAGACGACGAACGGAGCCTTGCCGCCCAGCTCCAGGTGCAGCCGCTTGACGGTGGCGGTGGCGACCTCGGCGACCCGCTTGCCGACGCCCGTGGAGCCGGTGAACGAGGTCATGGCCACGTCCGGGTGCCCGACCAGGTGCTCGCCGGCGACCCGGCCGGCGCCGTTGACGATGTTGACGACGCCGTCCGGAATCCCGGCGTCGCTCGCCGCCTGGGCGAACATCAGGGACGTGAGCGGCGTCAGCTCGGCCGGCTTCAGGACGATCGTGTTGCCGGCCGCGATCGCCGGGAGGATCTTCCAGGCCGCCATCTGGAGCGGGTAGTTCCAGGGGGCGATGGAGCCGACCACACCGATCGCCTCGCGCCGCACGTACGAGGTGTGGTCACCGCTGTACTCGCCCGCCGACTGTCCCTGGAGGTGCCGGGCGGCGCCCGCGAAGAAGGCCGTGTTGTCCACGGTCCCCGGCACGTCGAACTCGGTCGTCAGCTTGATGGGCTTGCCGCACTGCAGCGACTCGACCCGGGCGAAGTCCTCCGCACGCTCGGCGAGCACACCCGCGAACCGGTGCAGCGCCTCGGAGCGCTCGCCGGGCGTGGCGCCCGCCCACTCCGGGAAGGCGTCCCTGGCGGCCGCGACGGCCTCGTCCACGTCGTGAGCGGACGCGAGCCGGTAGGTGTGGACACCGTCCCCGGTCGCCGGGTCGACGACGGTGTGGTCCTGCTCCGAGGTTCCGGGGCGGAGCCGCCCCCCGATGTACTGCGCGCCGTCCGCGAAGCGATCCGACACCTGGAAGCGGTTGCCCATGACGCTCTCCGTTGTTCCAGCTCGAGTTGAGTGCCGATCCTGACAGAGCACCTCAGGTCCAACAAGGGATTCCGTTGTTGCCTTTTGGTTACGCGACGGATTCGGTCGACCATGTGTCGAGGGCGGCGGGAAATTGCCGTACGGAGTGTCAGTGGCGGGTGAAAAGGTGGCGTGCATGAGCGATCTTGAGGTGCTGAAGGAGCAGGTCAAACGGGGCGAGAGGGTGAAGTGGCTGCACTTCTGGGGCCACCGGCCGCGCCCTGACGGGCAGCTGTCGGCGAGCTGTCTGAGCCAGTGGTGGCCGTCACCGTTCGTGGTGGACGGCGTGCGGTACGCGACGGCGGAGCACTGGATGATGGCCGAGAAGGCGAGGCTCTTCGGCGACGCCGAGGCGGCCGGGGCGGCGCTCGCCGCCCGCAGCCCGGCCGAGGCGAAGAAGGCGGGCCGTCTGGTGCGCGGCTTCGACGAGACGGTCTGGCAGCAGCGGCGCTACGGGATCGTGGTCGAGGGCAGCGTGCACAAGTTCGCGTCCGACGAGTCGCTCCGGGCCTTCCTCGTCGGCACCGGGAGCCGGGTCCTCGTCGAGGCCAGCCCGCTGGACCGCATCTGGGGCATCGGCCTGGCGGCGGACGACCCGCGCGCGACCGACCCGGAGCGCTGGCGCGGCCTGAACCTGCTGGGCTTCGCGCTGATGGAGGCGCGGGAGCGGCTGCGGTGAGTCCCCGCCCCCGCGCGGCGCACTACCGTGCGTCGACCACCAGGCTCGTGTCGAACGGGTCGTCGTCGTAGGACGAGTGCGAGTCGTCGGCGTGGTTGATGGACCAGATCATCAGCGCCAGGAACGCGGCGCCGATCAGGATGCCGACCGCGCCCAGGACGACCCCCGCGATCGCCATGCCCCGGTTCGTCGCCTCGCCGCGCGAGGCCTTCTTCAGGCCGATGATGCCGAAGATCAGCGCCAGGATGCCGAGCAGCGCGCCGAAGCCCCACATGCAGAAGCCGGCGACGGCGATGATGCCGAGCACCATCGAGGCCGTGCCCATGCCGTTGGACGGGGCCGGCTGGCCCCAGCCCGGCTGCCCGTAGCCCGGCTGCCCGTAGCCGCCGGCCCCGTAGCTCGGGTAGGCGGACGTCGGCGCCGGGTAGCCGTATCCGGGCTGCCCCGCGCCGGGCGGCGGGGTGGTCGGGGTCGGGTAGCCGAAGGCGCCGCCGGGCGCGACGGGCGGCGGCGGGAGCTCCGCGCCGGGCATCGAGACGACGGTCTGCTGGTTGTGCACCGACGCGTCGTTCGGCGCGGGCGTCGGAGGCGTCGCGGGCGCGGGCTTGCTCAGTTCGACGCCGTCCTGGTTCGGCGGAGCCCACGGGTCCACCGGCTGGTCATGGTTCTCGGACATGGGCCTCCCCCATCGTGGTCACGCCATGCTACGGCCTCCCTCTTTTCGCGGACCCTGCCGGGGCGGCCCGGCCTACCATGACCCGATGACCGACCTGCATTCCTTCATCGCCGGGCTTCCCAAGGCCGAACTGCACGTGCACCACGTGGGCTCCGCCTCGCCCCGGATCGTCTCCGAGCTGGCCGCCCGCCACCCGGACTCCAAGGTTCCGACGGACCCGGACGCCCTCGCCGACTACTTCACGTTCACGGACTTCGCCCACTTCATCGAGGTCTACCTCTCCGTCGTGGACCTCGTCCGCACCCCGGAGGACGTCCGGCTGCTCACCTTCGAGGTGGCCCGCGACATGGCCCGGCAGAACATCCGCTACGCGGAGCTGACCATCACCCCGTACAGCTCCACCCGCCGCGGCATCGACGAGCGCGCGTTCATGGCGGCGATCGAGGACGCCCGCAAGGCGGCGGAGGCCGAGCTCGGCGTCGTGCTGCGCTGGTGCTTCGACATCCCCGGCGAGGCGGGCCTGGAGGCGGCCGAGGAGACCGCGCGGCTGGCGGTCGACCTGCGTCCGGAGGGCCTGGTGTCGTTCGGCCTCGGCGGCCCCGAGATCGGCGTGCCGCGCCCGCAGTTCAAGCCCTACTTCGACAAGGCCCGCGCCGCCGGTCTGCGCTCGGTGCCGCACGCGGGCGAGACGACGGGCCCGCAGACGGTCTGGGACTCGATCCACGAGCTGGGCGCGGAGCGCATCGGCCACGGCACCAGCTCGGTCCAGGACCCGGAGCTGCTGAAGTACCTCGCCGAGCACCGGATCGCTCTGGAGGTGTGCCCGACGTCGAACATCGCCACGCGCGCGGTGGAGCGCCTGGAGGACCACCCGATCAAGCAGATGGTGGACGCGGGCGTGCTCGTGACGATCAACAGCGACGACCCGCCGATGTTCGGCACCGACCTGAACAACGAGTACGCGGTCGCGGCCCGTCTCCTCGGCCTGGACGAGCGCGGTCTGGCCGCGCTCGCGAAGAACGCGGTGGAGGCGTCGTTCCTCGACGAGGCCGGCAAGGCCCGCCTGACCGAGGAGATCGACACGTACACGGAGCAGTGGCTGGCGCGCTGAGCCGCTGCCGGCTACCGCGCGCCAGCAGAATGGGGTCATGGATCCCGTCACTGTCGTAGGCCACCGCGGCGACCCCTATCGCGTCCGCGAGAACACCGTCCCGTCGATCCTGTCGGCGTTCCGGCGGGGCGCGGACGCGGTGGAGGTCGACGTCCGGCTCACCAAGGACCGCGTGCCCGTGCTGCTGCACGACGACACCCTGAAGCGCCTGTGGGGACACGACCGCCCGCTCTCCTCCGTCACCGTGAACCAGGTGAAGGAGCTGACGGCGGACGGCCCCTACGGCGCGGTGCCGACGCTGCGGGAGGCGCTCGTCGCGGCCGGCGCGCACCGGCTGATGCTGGACCTGCCGGGCGCTGACGCGGCATCGGTGCGCGAAATCGTCGGCACGGCCCGCGAGTGCGGCGCGGGCGAGCGGGTCTACTACTGCGCGGGCGGCGCGGCCATGCTGGACGTACGGGCGGCCGACCCGGGCGCGGAGATCGCGCTGACCTGGAACACGCTGGCACCGCCCCGGCCCGTGCTGCTCGACGTGGTGCGCCCGAGGTGGCTCAACTACCGCTTCGGGCTCGCGAGTCGGGAGCTGGTGGAGCGGGTGCACCGGGACGGCCTGCTGGTCTCGGTGTGGACGCCGGACACCCGCAGGTGGATGCGTAAGCTGATCCGCCACGGGGTCGACTCGATCACGACCAACCGGATCGACGCGCTGGTCTCCGTGCGGGAACACGAACGGGAACGGGAACACGGGGCTTGACGGGTATACGGGGGATACAGGGGATACGGGGCAGGAGCACGCGGGCGCTTCGGGAGCTGAGGTCGTGGTGGGCGGCTCATCCGTGGGCCGTGGACATCGGCATCGCCCTGCTCGTGCAGGCGGCGGTGACGATGCCGTTCGTGGTGCCGCGCCCGCCCGACCTGGAGCCGGCGACCTGGCCGGCGTACGGGCTGACGACGCTCACCGTGGTCCCGCTGGTGTGGCGCCGGCGGGCGCCGATGGCCGTGCTGCTCGCCGTCATGGCGACCAGTGCGCTCTACAGGCTCGCCCTTGAGGGGCCGGGGCAGCCGCTGCCGTACACCGGGCTGCTCAGCCTCTACACGATCGCCGTGCTGTCCCCGCTCCGAAAGCGCGTCGCGGCGGGCGTCCTGGTCCTCTTCGCGGTACCGGTGTCGGTGTGGCTCAACACCCAGTCGGTGCGCGAACTCTCCTTCTCCCTCTTCGTGTTCGGGGCCGCCTACGCCTTCGGGCGGCTCGCGGACGCCCGGCAGCGGGCGCACGAGGTGGAGGCGGAGCAGGCCGCGGCCCGCGAACGGGCCCGGATCGCCCGGGAGATGCACGACATCCTGTCGCACGCGGTGAGCCTGATGATCGTGCAGGCGGAGGCCGGTCCGCTCGCGGTGCGGGCCGCGCCCGAGCGGGCGGAGGCGGCCTTCGAGGCGATCTCCGAGACCGGCCGGGACGCGATGGTGCAACTGCGCCGCATGCTCGGGGTGTTGCGCGACGAGGGCACGCCCGACGCGCCCCGGGACCCGCAGCCGGGCGTCGCGGAGCTGCCCGGCCTCGTCGAGCGGGTGCGGGGCGGCGGCCTCGACGTGCGGTACGCG
Organism: Streptomyces sp. NPDC004788; assembly: GCF_053601115.1. Taxonomy (NCBI): domain Bacteria; kingdom Bacillati; phylum Actinomycetota; class Actinomycetes; order Kitasatosporales; family Streptomycetaceae; genus Streptomyces; species Streptomyces sp. NPDC004788. The sequence goes on along the minus strand of NZ_JBSGBF010000087.1, from coordinate 19,500 downwards.
ACGGAGGGCGCCGTGCGTCCGCTGCCCGCCGCGACCGGGGCGACCGTCTTCCGGATCGTGCAGGAGGCGCTGACGAACGTGGTCAAGCACGCGCGCGCCGGGTCGGTGTCGGTGCGCCTCGGGTACCGGAAGGACGAGGTGGAGGTCAGGGTGACGGACGACGGGCGCGGGCCGCGGCCCGGGGGTTCCGGCGGCCACGGCCTGGTGGGCGTCCGCGAGCGCGCGGCCGCGCACGGCGGCACCGCGTCGGCCGGTCCCGGCCCGGACGGGCGGGGTTTCGAACTGCGGGCGGTGCTCCCGCTGGAGGTGGGGGAATGACGATCCGCGTCGTGGTCGCGGACGACCAGGAGCTGGTGCGCAGCGGTTTCGCGCTGATCCTGGACGTCCAGGAGGACATCGAGGTGGTCGCGGAGGCCGGCGACGGCGCCGCGGCGGTGGCGGCGGTGCGCCGCCACTCCCCCGACGTGGTCCTGATGGACATCCGGATGCCGGTGATGGACGGCATCGAGGCGTGCCGGGCGGTCTCCGCCGAGTCGGCCTGCCGGACGGTGATCCTGACGACCTTCGACACCGACGAGTACGTGTACGAGGCGCTGCACGCGGGTGCGAGCGGCTTCCTCCTGAAGGACGTGCGCCGTGACGACCTGGTGCACGCGGTGCGGGTGGTCGCCGCGGGCGAGGCGCTGCTGGCGCCGACGGTGGCGCGGCGGCTGGTGGAGCAGTACACCTCGGCCCCGGCCCCGGCCCCGGGCGGACCGCGGCGGGCCGATCCGCGCCTGGACGTGCTGACCGCGCGGGAGCGGGAGACGCTGCTGCTGCTCGCGCGCGGCCTGTCGAACGCGGAGATCGCGGCGGAGCTGGTGGTGAGCGACCACACCGTGAAGACGCATGTCGGGAACGTGCTGGCGAAGCTGGGGCTGCGGGACCGGATCCAGGCGGTGATCTGCGCGTACGAGACGGGCCTGGTGGCGGCGGGTGCTCCCCCGGGCGGGGGAGCCGGGGGTGCGGGCGCCTCCCCCGCGTGGGCGAGGAACTAGGCCGGCGAGGACCGCCGGTGCGGGCGATCCGCGGATCGCCGCCGGTCAGCAGGATGGAGCCATCGAGAACGACCAAGCGAACGACGGCTCACACCGACGGAGTTGACCATGAAGCACACCACCCGCACTCTGCTCGCCGCCGCCCTGGTCCTGGGCGTCGCGGCGGGCCCGCTGGCCCTCCCGGCCGCGGCCGCCCCCGCGCCCGCCGTCACCGCCCGAGCCGCGGACGCCGACGCCGCCCTGGGGCAGGTGATCGCCGGGCTTCCCTCCAAGGACGCGACCGCGGCCCTGGTCCGGGTCGGCGGCACCGAGGGCACCTGGCAGGGCAGCGCCGGGGTGCACGACCTGCGGACGAACCGCCCGGCCGATCCGGGCGCCCGCTTCCGGGCCGGTTCGGTGACCAAGGTGTTCACGGCGGCGGTCGTCCTCCAGCTCGCCGCCGAGGGCCGGATCGACCTGGACCGCACGGCCCGCTCGTACCTCCCGGAGCTGATCCCGGCCGCGTACGGCGAGGTGACGGTCCGCCAGCTGCTGAACCACACGCACGGCATCCCCGCGGCGGATCTGCCGGGCGAGACGGTCGAGGAGTGGTACGCGCGCCGCTTCGTGCGGTACGACCCGCGTGAGCTGGTCCGCAACGCGACCTCGCAGCCGCGCGAGTTCGCGCCCGGCACGCAGCAGCACTACCTGAACATCGGCTACACGATCGCCGGTCTCATCGTCGAGCGCGTCACGGGCGACTCGTACGAGCACCAGGTCAGCGCCCGCGTGCTGCGCCCGCTCGGGCTGCGCGACACGTACTTCCCCGGCGCGAGCCCCCGCATCGAGGGCCCGCACAACCACGGCTACCAGCTGATGAAGCTGGACGACGGGACGACGGGCCTGCGCGATGTCAGCGTGTGGGGCCCGACGGACGGCTGGGCGGCCGGGGACCTGATCTCGACCACGGCCGACCTGGAGCGGTTCACGCGGGCCCTGTTCGCGGGCCGGGTGGTGCGCGGACCGCTCATGGAGGAGATGTTCACGCTGCCGAAGGTGGCGGACTTCAAGACCGGCGACCCGGCCGCGTACTCGGTGGGCCTGTCGATGAAGAAGCTCGGCGGGCGCGAGGTGTGGGGCAAGACCGGCGGCCGCTGGGGCTACAACGCGGCCATCGCCTCGACCCGCCACGGCGAGCGGACCCTGGTCTACAGCGTCAACTCGACCGACGCCAAGGGCCAGGACATGAACAAGGTGGCACTCGGGCTCATGCTGGCGACGTTCGGAACGCCGTCGAAGTGAGCGCCTCCAGACGCTTGATGAGCCGGCGCACGGCGAGCAGCGGCAGGATGCCGATCACCCCGAAGGACATGTCGATGACCGACCACCAGAAGGGGATGCCGCGGATCGGACCGCAGACCAACGCGAGCGGGATGATGCCGACGCAGGCGATCATGCCGAACTCGACGACCCAGATGTTGCGGACCGGGTCGCGGTAGACGCCGTAGAAGGCGACGGCGATGACGAGGTGGGCGAAGGCCAGCCAGTCGGTGCCGTAGAGGAGGTACGGGGCGTGGGCGTCGGCCCCCTCGACACCGGCCCGCACCCGGGCGATCCACTCGGCGAGCGCCGGGAAGGCGTCGCCGACGGGCGCCGCCCAGGAGGTCAGCGCCCCGTCGGCCAGGCGGAGTTCGGTGACCAGCGGAAACGCGGTGGCCCCACTGAGCACCAGACAGACGATGAAGACGACCAGCCAGACGCGGATGCGCTTGAGGAGGGCTCTGGGCCCGTTCGTGTCGCTCATGAGGGCAGCCTACGCCCCGCATGAACACGTTCAAAAACGAGGGGCGACCTTGCGCGCCACGGCGTGCGAGACGACGGTCGCCCCCGCCGCGATCGCAAGACCGGCCACCACGTCCCGGCCCCGCGTGGGCCGCAGCCCCCCGGCCCGCCGCAGCCGGCCGCGCGCCCACAGGGTGAAGGGGATGACCACGAGCGGCGAGGTAACCGAGCCGGGGGTCACCCCGCGCACGGCGGCCGCCTGCGCGAGATGGACCAGGCCGTGCAGCCCGAAGCCGTTCAACGCGCCCTGATAGAAGGCCGACCGGCCGCCCGAGCGCCCGCCGGCGACGGCGGCCGAGCCGACAATCACGGCCATCACCGCCACGGCGGCCCGGAACTCGCGGTCGTCGACCGTGCCGAGGGCCTGCCACACCGGCTCGGGCACGGCGGGGAAGCGCTCACGCAGCCGCGGCAGGTTCTCCCGCATCCAGCGCGGCCCGAAAGCCACCTCCTCGGCGTCGTGCAGCGCCCAGGCGGCGAAAAGACCGTACGTGACAAGGGGGTTGAGGGGTTCCGCGAGATCCTTTTCCATACCCTGGCAACTCACAGGCCGACGATCGAGTTCCACCGCTTGGCGAACTCCGTGCGCTCCTCCGGCCTGATGTCCCGGGCGATCGCGAGCCGCTTGCGCATCGCGGCGTCGGGGAAGATCAGCGGGTCCTCGGCGAGCGCGGCGAGCTCCTCGTCGCCGGAGCCGGCGAGGACGTCACGGGCGGCGGGCACGGGGCAGACGTAGTTGACCCAGGCGGCGAGCCTGGCTGCGACCTCGGGCTCGTAGTAGTAGTCGATCAGCCGCTCGGCGCCGGCCTTGTGCTCGGCCAGGTCGGGGATCAGCAGCGACTCGGCCCACAGTTCGGCGCCCTCCTCGGGCACGGCGAAGGCGATGTCCGGGTTGTCGGCCTGGAGCTGGATGACGTCGCCGGAGTACGCCTGGCAGGCGAGCACGTCTCCGGTGGAGAGGTCCTTGATGTAGTCGTTGCCGGTGAAGCGGCGGATGTGCTTCTTCCGTACGAGCCCCTCGATCCGCTCGCAGACCCGGTGGAAGTCGTCGGCCGTCCAGCGGGTGACGTCGACGCCGTCGCCCTGCATGAGCAGCGCGAGGGACTCGTCGAGCCCGGACAGCAGGGTGACCCGGCCGCGCAGGTCGTCGGCCCACAGCTCCTCGGTGGAGCGGATCTCCCGGCCGAGCTTCCTGCGGTTGTACGCGATGCCGGTGATCCCGGACTGCCAGGGCACCGAGTGCAGCCGGCCCGGGTCGAAGGCGGGCGTGCGCAGCAGCGGGTCGAGGTGCCGGGCGACGTTGGGCTGCCGGTCGCGGTCCATCTCCTGGACCCAGCCGAGGCGGACGAAGCGGGCGGCCATCCAGTCGCTGATGACGACGAGGTCGCGGCCGGTCCGCTGGTGGTTCATCAGGGACGGGCTGATCTTGCCGAAGAACTCGTCGTTGTCGTTGATCTCCTCCGTGTAGCGCACGGAGATCCCGGTCCGCTTCGTGAAGCCGTCCAGGGTGGGCCGCTTCGACGTGTCCTTGTCGTCGGTGTCGATGTAGAGCGGCCAGTTGGCGAAGGTGAGCCGCCGGTCCCGCGCGGACAGGTCGCGTCCGGCGCGGTCCCCCGGCTCGACGTACGCGGGCGGCACCCCGCACCCGGCGAGGAGCGCCGCGGCGCCGGTGCCGCCGAGCCCGCGCAGCAGCGCGCGGCGGGACATGGTCTTCCTGGACGTCCTGGTCGTCTTGGTCACCCGTACAGCTTTCCGGCGGGCGCCGACCAGGGGCAATGGACGCTCCGTCGACCCGACGGGCGCGGCCCCGACACCCTGTCGATCAGGGTGCCGGGGCCGCGCGGAGGGCCGGTCGGGTCAGCCGAGGGAGGTCATCACGTGCTTGATGCGCGTGTAGTCCTCGAAGCCGTACGCCGACAGGTCCTTGCCGTAGCCGGACTTCTTGAAGCCGCCGTGCGGCATCTCGGCGACCAGCGGGATGTGGGTGTTGATCCACACACAGCCGAAGTCGAGCACCTTGGACATGCGCATGGCGCGCGCGTGGTCCTTCGTCCAGACCGAGGAGGCCAGGGCGTACTCGACGCCGTTGGCGAACTCGACGGCCTGGGCCTCGTCGGTGAAGGACTGGACGGTGATGACGGGGCCGAAGACCTCGTTCTGGACGATCTCGTCGTCCTGCTTGAGGCCGGAGACGACGGTCGGGGCGTAGAAGTAGCCCTTGTCGCCGACCCGGTGGCCGCCCGCCTCGACCTTGGCGTGGGCCGGGAGGCGGTCGATGAAGCCGGTGACCTGCTTCAGCTGGTTGGCGTTGTTCAGCGGCCCGTAGAGCACGTCCTCGTCGTCCGGCTGACCGGTCTTGGTCTCGGACGCGGCCTTGGCGAGCGCGGCGACGAACTCGTCGTGGATGGACTCGTGGACGAGCACGCGGGTGGCCGCGGTGCAGTCCTGGCCGGCGTTGAAGTAGCCGGCGACGGCGATGTCCTCGACGGCCTTGGCGATGTCGGTGTCCTCGAAGACCACGACCGGGGCCTTGCCGCCGAGCTCCAGGTGGACGCGCTTGACGTCCTTGGACGCCGACTCGGCGACCTGCATGCCGGCCCGGACCGAGCCGGTGATGGAGGCCATCGCCGGGGTCGGGTGCTCGACCATGGCCTTGCCCGTCTCGCGGTCGCCGCAGACGACGTTGAAGACGCCCTTGGGGACGATCGAGCCGATGATCTCGGCCATCAGGACCGTCGACGCCGGGGTGGTGTCGGACGGCTTGAGGACGACCGTGTTGCCCGCGGCGAGGGCCGGGGCGAACTTCCACACGGCCATCATCATCGGGTAGTTCCACGGCGCGACCTGGGCACACACACCCACCGGCTCGCGGCGGATGATCGAGGTCATGCCCTCCATGTACTCGCCGGCCGAGCGGCCTTCGAGCAGCCGGGCGGCACCCGCGAAGAAGCGGATCTGGTCCACCATCGGCGGGATCTCCTCGCTCGCGGTGAGCGCGACCGGCTTGCCGGTGTTCTCGACCTCGGCGGCGATGAGCTCCTCGGCCCGCTCCTCGAAGGCGTCGGCGATCTTCAGGAGCACCTTCTGGCGCTCGGACGGCGTGGTGTCACGCCAGGCGGGGAAGGCGGCCGCGGCGGCCTCCATGGCGGCGTCGACGTCCGCCTGGCCGGAAAGGGGGGAGGTGGCGTACACCTCGCCGGTGGCCGGGTTGATCACGTCGATCGTGCGGCCGTCGGCCGCGTCCCGGAACTCCCCGTTGATGTAGTTGCGCAGCCGGCGCAGCTCGGTGGTCACTTGCCACCCCTCCTGTCACGTTCTGTCTCCGCACTCCGTCGTGCGGTGTCCCGATGGGCGAGACACCCCAGCCTAATCGGTTGACTGACGCTTTCAACAGCCCCGACCCCCCGCAACTTCGGATTCAGCATGATCGACACCCGAGAACAACGAATTTCATCGATCTGGGGTTGCCAGACGGACGAGGTTCGGTGCACAGTGAAGTCGTGGCCAGTCAAAGCACCCACTCCAGAACCGGGACCGGTTCGTCCCCGACGATCGATGCCGTCTCCCTGGCGATCATCGAACAGCTCCAGGAGGACGGCCGCCGCCCCTACGCCGCCATCGGCAAGGCCGTCGGCCTCTCCGAGGCGGCAGTGCGGCAGCGCGTCCAGAAGCTGCTCGACCAGGGCGTCATGCAGATCGTCGCCGTCACCGACCCGCTCACCGTGGGCTTCCGGCGGCAGGCGATGGTCGGCATCAACGTCGAGGGTGACCTGGATCCGGTCGCGGACGCTCTGACCGCCATGGCCGAGTGCGAGTACGTGGTGATGACCGCGGGCTCGTTCGACCTGATGGTGGAGGTCGTCTGCGAGGACGACGACCACCTCCTGGATGTGATCAACAAGCGCATCCGCACCCTCCCCGGGGTGCGCTCCACCGAGAGCTTCGTCTACCTGAAGCTCAAGAAGCAGACCTATATGTGGGGAACCCGATAGCCGTGAGCCAGGACCTCTCCAAGACCGCCTACGACCACCTGTGGATGCACTTCACCCGCATGTCGTCGTACGAGAACAACCCCGTCCCCACCATCGTCCGCGGTGAGGGCACCTACATCTTCGACGACAAGGGCAAGCGCTACCTCGACGGCCTCGCCGGCCTGTTCGTGGTGAACGCCGGTCACGGCCGCCAGGAGCTGGCCGAGGTCGCGTACAAGCAGGCCCAGGAGCTCGCGTTCTTCCCCGTGTGGTCGTACGCGCACCCCAAGGCCGTCGAGCTCGCCGAGCGTCTCGCGGGCTACGCCCCGGGCGACCTCAACAAGGTGTTCTTCACCACCGGTGGCGGCGAGGCCGTCGAGACCGCCTGGAAGCTGGCCAAGCAGTACTTCAAGCTCCAGGGCAAGCACACCAAGTACAAGGTCATCTCGCGTGCGGTCGCCTACCACGGCACCCCGCAGGGCGCCCTGTCGATCACCGGCCTGCCGGCCCTGAAGGCCCCCTTCGAGCCGCTGGTCCCCGGCGCGCACAAGGTGCCGAACACCAACATCTACCGCGCCCCGATCCACGGCGACGACCCCGAGGCCTTCGGCCGCTGGGCCGCCGACCAGATCGAGCAGCAGATCCTCTTCGAGGGCCCCGACACCGTCGCGGCCGTCTTCCTGGAGCCGGTGCAGAACGCCGGCGGCTGCTTCCCGCCGCCGCCCGGGTACTTCCAGCGCGTCCGCGAGATCTGCGACCAGTACGACGTGCTGCTCGTCTCGGACGAGACGATCTGCGCCTTCGGCCGCCTCGGCACGATGTTCGCCTGTGACAAGTTCGGCTACGTGCCGGACATGATCACCTGCGCCAAGGGCATGACCTCGGGCTACTCCCCGATCGGCGCCTGCATCGTCTCGGACCGCATCGCGGAGCCGTTCTACAAGGGCGACAACACCTTCCTGCACGGCTACACCTTCGGCGGCCACCCGGTCTCCTCGGCCGTGGCCCTGGCGAACCTCGACATCTTCGACAAGGAGGGCCTGAACCAGCACGTGCTGGACCAGGAGGGCAACTTCTTCTCGACGCTGCAGAAGCTGCACGACCTGCCGATCGTCGGCGACGTCCGCGGCAACGGCTTCTTCTACGGCATCGAGCTCGTCAAGGACAAGGTCACCAAGGAGTCGTTCAACGACGAAGAGGTCGAGCGCGTCCTGTACGGCTACCTCTCCAAGGCGCTGTACGACAACGGCCTGTACTGCCGCGCCGACGACCGTGGCGACCCGGTCATCCAGCTGGCTCCGCCGCTGATCGCGGACCAGTCCACGTTCGACGAGATCGAGCAGATCCTGCGCACCACCCTCACCGAGGCGTGGACGAAGCTCTGAGCTGATCCCGTAGGACCTCACGCCGCCCTCACGGCGTGACCACGGCCCGGGCATGCCGCCATCCGAGTGGATGACGGGGTGCCCGGGCCGCGTGCTGTCCGTACGACCCGATGCGAATCCTTACGGTGCCCAGTGACCCACCGGCCCGTAGCGTCGTTCCCCCGTCCAGGGGAACGGACACTGTTTTCGGCTTCGACATTCGAGGTGTACGCGATGGCCCCACCGGACAACGACGTGCTCTGGGCGCGTTCCCTGCGCTGCGCGCTGGGCGGGCGCGAGGGCGCCACCGACGTGCTCACCGGCGTCTCCGTCGGCGTGCGCGAGGGCGAGATCCTCGGCGTCACCGGCCCCCGCGGCAGCGGCAAGACCACCCTGCTGCGCTGCCTGTCCGGGCAGCTGGTCGCCCAGGAGGGCGAGGTCTGGTTCAACAGCGCCCCCGTCCACACCCTCAACCGCGCCCAGCGCGAACGGCTGCGCCGCGACCGTTTCGGCTGGATCGACCCCGAGCCCGGACTCGTCCCCGAGCTCACCGGCTGGGAGAACGCCGCCCTCCCGCTGCTGCTGCGCGGGATCTCCCACCGGGCGGCGAAGACCACGGCCATCGAATGGCTGGAGCGCCTCGACATCGGCGCGGCCGCCCGCAAACGGCCGGCCGCACTCCCGCACTCCCAGCGCCAGCGCATCGCCATCGCCCGCGCCCTCGTCACCGCCCCCACCGTCCTCTTCGCCGACGAGCCGACCGCCGCCCTGCACCGCGCCGACGGCGCGCAGGTGCTGCGCACCCTCACCGCGGCCGCCCGGTCGCACGGCATCACCGTGCTCCTCGCGACCCACGACCCCGAGGTCGCCGCACTCGCCGACCGCACGGTCGCACTTCTCGACGGACGCCTCGCCGGCTCCGTACCGCCGGCCACCGGGGCGGAGGGCGTCACCGCGTGCTCGCTCTCCGTCTAGTCCGCGGGACCCACCCGGTCGTCCAGCTCCGCCGCCTCCTCGTCGCCGCGGCCGCCGCCGGGGTGGGCTTTCTCCTGCTGTGCGCCCTCGGCTACGCGGTCGGCCACCCGGCCGGCTCCGCCGAGGCCGTGCTCCGCCTGCTGTGGTGCGTGCCGCCGCTCGCCGCGACGGTGCAGTTCGCCGTGGCGGTGGCCCGTACCGACCCCAGCACCCGGCCGCGCCCCGGGCTCTCCGCGATCGGCCTCGGCCCGGCCCGCCTCACCGCGATCGCCGCCACCTCCACGGCCGTCGCCTGCACCCTCGGCTCCGCGCTCGCCCTGCTCTTCTACCTCCACCTGCGCGGCGACATCACGGGCCTGCCCTTCGACGGCGCCGCGGCCGGTCTCCTCGCCGCCGACCAGCCCCTTCCGCTGGCCGCCGCACTCACCCTCCTGGCGATCCCGCCGGTCGCGGCGGCGACGGCCGCCGGCCTGTCCCTGCGCCCCCGGAAGGCGCGCACGGCGGAACCGTCCCCGATCTCCGCCGTCCCCTGGGGCGTCTCCCTCCTCGCGGTGGGCCTGGCCGTGGAGACGTACACGGCCCGGGGCACCGGCAGCGGAGTGCTGGCGGGCTGGTTCATCACCACGGTGGGCCTCGCCCTGATGGGCCCCGGCCTCACCCACTGGTGCGGACGCCTCCTCCAGACGGTCCGCCCCGGCGCGGTCCGCCTCCTCGCCGGCCGGGTCCTCATGGACGAGTCCCGGCGCCTCGGCCGCCCCCTGGGCGTGGTCTGCGCGGTCGGCTCCGCGGCGATCGCGGCGGTCACGGTCTACGGCGGCGCGGCCCTCGGCCCGCTGACCTGGCTCGGCGTCGCCGTCGTCGTCGGCTGTACGACGGCCACGCTGCTCACCGCCGCCCTGGAGTCGAAGCAGTCCCGCACCCACACCACCGAGGCCCTGCGCCGCCTGGGCGCGCCGCCGACCGTGCTGCGCACGACGGCGCTGCTGCGGGCGGGCGCGCTGCTCGCGGTCTTCGTCCCGCTGACCTGTGCCGTCGGCGTCCTGGCGGCGATCCCGCTGCGGGGCTGACGGCCCTATCGTGGCCCCATGAGCCACCCGCGCGGCCACGAACACGAGATCCGCTCGACGGAGGAGTTCGACGCGGCGCTCGGCGCGCCCGGCTCCCTCTCCGGGTACCGGGTCCAGTCCCTGGACCTCACCGACCGCACCTTCGCCCTGCTCTCGGCGTCCACCGCCGACGCCGTGTTCCTGGGCTGCGCCATGCAGCCGGAGGCCGCGGCCAAGGTCCGCGCGGACGGCGCCCTCGTCTTCCCGCCCGTGCCGGACCTGCCGTTCGATCCGTACCGGGCGCGGCTCTACTCCCCCGACGAGTTGTACGAGGGAGTCACCACGAAGCCGTACGAGCGGACCCCGGACGCCCGGACGTACGCCTGGTTCCAGCTGACCAGGTCGGACGGCGACATCTTCTCCTCGATGCTCCGCTCCCTCCACGACGACGCGATCTCCGACGCCCTGGACGAGCACCTGGCGGGCGCCCGCGTCGTCGGCGTGATGGGCGGGCACGCGATGGTCCGGGGCGGCGCCGCCTACGCGGGCGCGGCACGGCTCGGCCGGTCGCTGGCGCACGCGGGGCTCACGGTGGCGACGGGCGGCGGCCCGGGCGCCATGGAGGCGGCGAACCTGGGCGCGTACACGGCGCCGCTCCCCGACGACGTGCTCGACGAGGCGCTGGAACTGCTCGCGAAGGCGCCGTCCTTCAGGCCGTCCGTCACCGACTGGGCGCGGGCCGCGTTCGAGGTACGGGCGCGGTGGCCGCGCGGCGGCGACTCGGTGGGCATCCCGACCTGGTTCTACGGGCACGAGCCGCCGAACGCGTTCGCGGCCGTCGTCGGCAAGTACTTCGCGAACGCCACGCGCGAGGACGGCCTCCTCGCCCGTTCGAACGCGGGCGTGGTGTTCCTGCCCGGCGCGGCCGGCACCGTGCAGGAGATCTTCACCAACGCGACCCCGAACTTCTACGCGCCGCCCGGCGAACCGACCCCGATGGTCCTGGTGAACCGCAGCCACTGGACGGAGTTCCTGCCGGCCTGGCCGCTCCTGCGCACCCTGGCGGCGGACCGCCCGATGGCGGCGCGGATCGCGCTGGTGGACTCGATCGACGAGGCCCCGGCGGCGCTGGCGGAGCTGACGGCCGCACGACCTGGCGGGTAGGAGCCGTTCCCCCGCGCGGCGGAGCGGATGCCGCCCGTGGGCTGACGCCGTACGGACCGCCGTTCGCCAGGCTCGTGGCATGACCCTGAAGAACTGGCCCACGTGGGCCGGCCGCGCCGCCCTCGCCTGGTCCCTGCTGTACGCGGCGGGCGCGGCCCTCGCCGCCGTCACCGGCCCGGCCTTCGGTTACGCGCTGCTCGGCACGCACACCGGTGCCGCGGCCGAGGGGACGGCGTCCGCTCTGTACGCGGCGGCGGCGGTCCTCGCGTACGCGATGCTCGAACGGCCGGCCGCCCGCTGGGGGCTCGTCCCCTCGTGGGCCGTGGTCGGGCTGTGCCTGTCCTCCGGTTTCGGGCTTCTGCTGAGTCCCGTGTACCTGCTGTCCTTCCTGTCGCGCAACCAGCCGCCGGTGGACTGGGCGGCCCTGGCGAACCAGGGCGTGGCGGTCGGCGGCGCCGTGCTGTGGGCGTGCGCGGCCCTCGCCCACCGCCGCCACCGGCTCGGCACCTGCCCGTACTGCGGCGGCCGCGCCCCGGCCGTCCCGGCGGACGCCCGCCGCGCGGGCCTGGTCGCGGTCGCCGCGCTCGTCCCGTACGCCACGCTGAAGACGGTGTGGGCGCTGGGCTTCACCCCCGGCTACACCGGCACCGGCCGCCCCGGCGCCGACCCCCGGTACACGAGCGATCTGGGCCTGTGGCTGTACGACCACGGCGTGGACGTCACCGCCGTCCTGGCCCTGATGGGCATGGCGCTCGCCCTGGCCCTGACCCGCCCGTGGGGCCGCCGGCTGCCCCGGCCCCTCCTCCTGGCCCTCGGCTGGGCCGGCGCCGGCGCCCTGGCTCCGTTCGGTCTCTTCCTGGCCGGCTTCGCCGTCCTCACCTGGGCCGGCGTCTCCGACGTCAAGCTCGCCGACCACGCGCCGTGGGTGTTCGCGGTCGCCTACGGCGGCTTCTGTCTCTTCGGCCTGGCCCTCGGCCGCGCGACCCGGCTCCACCAGCGCGCGACGCGGAAAATCTGCGCGCGCTGCTGAGCCCGTCCGGGTGAGAATCCGGAGCGATGACGAGAGTGACGAACGTGTTCGTGTGCGCGGGGTGCGAGACGGCGCTGACGGTGCCGGTGACGCGGGTCCCGCTTCCCCCTGAGACCCATCACTCCTACCAGCACACGTTCCTGCCTCCCCTGATGGCGCCGGGGACATACGCGGTCGATCCGCTGCCCTCGGGTCGTCCCTACCGCATGTGGGAGGACGTCTCGGAGGCGGAGGCGGCGGCCCAGGGCGCGTTCGCGCCGGTCTACGGCCTGTCCTTCGGACCGCGCGGCCGGATCGTCGTCGCACCGGGCGACGTCCGCGGCACCGTGCTGATCCCTGAGCTCAGCGGCGACTCCTGCCTCGGCGTCGTCGCCGGAGACGAGCCCAACATGGTGTGCGAGGCGTGCGGACTTCCGGTGGCTTCCCGGGTGGACGACTGCGGGCTGTGGTCGGCCGTGTGGTTCGAGCCGGACGCGGTGCGCCGCGTGCACACGGGCGTGCCCGCTCCCGCACGCGAGTGGGAACCCCTCCCCCCGATCGATCCCACCGGCTACTGGAGTCCGCGCTGGTCTGCGGCGGCCGGCGCGGCCCTGGCCCATCTGCTGCTCGCCTCCGAGGGCGGGCCGCTGGCCCTGCCGGGCGGGCTCGTCACCGAGATGTTCGGCCCGTCGCTGGAGCTGCTCCTGCCGGCCGAGGGCCCGGCGAAGCGGGTCGGCCTGGCCGGACCCGGGCTGCCGGGCGACGGCCTGGACATCGCGCTCGTCCCGTACGGCGCACCGCCGCCCGGTGCCGCGGCCGCCGTGCCGCTGCCGGACGGCGTCTGGGCCGGCCTGGCGCTGCCCGGGGAGACCCGGCCGACACCGGTCTCCGGCACACTGCCGGCCGGCGTGTTGCGGGACGACTACCCGCTGCCCGCCCAGGCGTGGGATCTGTTCCGGCCCGACCGCCGTGCCGTGCTGCACACGCTGGCCCGGATGCCCGAGGTGCGCCTGCCGTGGCTGCGCGCCCTTTACGACCGGGTGCGGACCGCCCCGTACGGCGCCCTGTTCTAGGGGTGTCTCAGCCCGCGTCCAGGACGACCACGTCCTCCGCGTCGAACACCACGTCCACCGCCGCGCCCTCCTGCGGCGCGTCCCGCAGCGCGAACTCGGCCTCCAGGGGCGGGCCTTCGGCCGGGCGGAGGGTGACGGCCAGGTGGTTGCCCCGGAACGTCACCGTCTCGACCCGGCAGGCCAGGCCCTCGCCCGGGCCGGCGAGGCGGACGCCCGCCGGGCGGACGAGGAGGCGGCGCTCGCCCTGCGGGGATCCGTCGGGGACCGGGATCTTGCCCCAGACGGTGGTGGCGGCAGCGCCGCTCACCGTCGCCGCGACCACGTTGTCGAAGCCGAGGAAGCGGGCGACGAACTCGGAGGCGGGGTGCCGCCAGACGTCGAGGGGGGTGCCGGACTGGGCGATGCGGCCGTCGCGCATGACGACGACCCGGTCGGCGAGGGCGAAGGCCTCGCCCTGGTCGTGGGTGACGGCAAGCACGGTGGTGCCCAACTGGCCGAAGAGCCGGCGGAGTTCGACGACAAGGCGTTCGCGCAGGCCCCGGTCGAGCTGGCCGAGCGGCTCGTCGAGCATGAGCAGCCGGGGGCGGGGCGCGAGCGCGCGGGCGAGGGCGACGCGCTGCTGTTCGCCGCCGGAGAGGGCGGAGACGGCGCGGCGCCCGGCGCCGGGCAGGCCGACGAGGTCGAGCAACTCGGCGACCCGGGAAGCCTGTTCGGCCTTGGACGCGCCGCGCATGCGCAGCCCGAAGGCGACGTTGCCGGCGACGTCGCGCTGCGGGAAGAGCTGGTGGTCCTGGAACATCAGGCCGACGCCGCGCCGGTGCACGGGCACTCCGGCCTGGTCGACGCCGCCGAGCGACACCCGCCCGCCGTCGAGCGGCTGGAGTCCGGCGACGGCGCGCAGCAGCGTGGACTTGCCGCTGCCGCTCGGCCCGAGCACGCACACGATCTCGTGCTCGGCGACCTCCAGGTCCACCGCGTCGAGGACGGCGCGGTCCCCGAAGCGTACGGTCGCGGCGGTCAGCGTCAGCATCAGAACTCCCCCGAGGTCCGGTCGGAGCGCAGCCGTTCGAGGAGCAGCAGGGACACCGCGCACACCACCATGAGAATCGTCGAAAGGGCCATGGCCTGGCCGTAGTTGAGCTCGCCGGGCCGGCTCAGCAGCCGGGCGACGGCGACCGGCAGGGTCGGGTTGTCGGGGCGGGCGATGAAGACCGTCGCGCCGAACTCGCCGAGCGACACCGCGAAGGCGAAGCCGGCGGCGATGAGCAGCGCCCGCCGCACCAGCGGCAGGTCGACCTCCCGCCAGGCCCGCCACGGCGACGCCCCGAGCACGGCCGCGGCCTCCCGCAGCCGCTCGTCGACGGCCCGCAGCACCGGCAGCATGATCCGTACGACGAAGGGCACGCCGACCAGCGCCTGCGCGAGCGGTACGAGGATCCAGCTGGCCCGCAGGTCGAGCGGCGGCTCGTCGAGGGTGATGAGGAAGCCGAAGCCGACGGTGACGGCGGACACCCCGAGCGGCAGCATGAGCAGCGCGTCGAAGCCGCGCACGAGCCGGCCGGCGCGCCTGGTGAGCGCGGCGGCGGCGAGACCGCCGATGACGACGGCGATGGCGGTGGCGGCGAGCGCGTACTGGAGCGAGTTGACGATGGTGTCGGTCATCGGCACCAGGAAGGTGCCGTTCTCGTCGACGGACTGCAGCGCCCGGTAGTAGTCGAGGCCGTAGCCGGTGGGCGTGGCGAGGGAGCGTTCGACGAGCACGCCGAGCGGCGCGAGGATCAGCAGCGCGACGGAGAGCAGCACGCCGCCGAGCAGCGCCCACTGCCCGGCGCCGCGCGGCCGGCGCGCCGTCCGCTCGGCGGGCACCAGCTTCAGCGCCGTCTCCCGGCGCCGTACCGTCCGCGCGTGGACGGCGAGGACCGCGCCGACCATGACGAACTGCACCATGGTGAGCACGGCGGCGGTGGACAGCTGGAGCCGGTCCGCGGTCTGCCGGTAGATCTCGGTCTCCAGCGTGGAGTACGCGGGGCCGCCGAGGATCTGCACGATGCCGAAGGAGCTCGCCGTGAACAGGAAGACCATGAGCCCGGCGGCGGCGACCGACGGCGCGAGCGCGGGCAGCGTCACCGTCCGCCAGGCCCGCCAGCGGGAGGCGCCGAGGACCCGGGCGGCCTCTTCCTGGCGCGGGTCGAGCTGGGACCAGAGGCCGCCGACGGTGCGGACGACGACGGCGTAGTTGAAGAAGACGTGGGCGAGGAGGATCGCCCACACACTGGTGTCGAGCCGGACGCCCCACCACTCGTCGAGCAGGCCGCGGCGGCCCACCAGGGCGAGGAACGCGGTGCCGACCATGACGGTGGGCAGCACGAACGGCACGGTGACGACCGCGCGCAGCAGCTTCTTGCCGGGGAAGTCGAACCGGGCGAAGACGTACGCGCCGGGCAGCGCGACGAGCAGGGTGAGCGCGGTGGAGGCGAGCGCCTGCCACAGCGTGAACCACAGCACGTCGAGGATGTCCGGCCGGCTCAGCGTCTCGCCGAACCGGCCGAGCTCCCAGTGGCCGTCGGGCCGGAGCCCGCGCTCGACGATCGAGACGACGGGCCAGGCGAAGAACACCGCGAAGAACGCGACGGGCAGGACCATCAGCCCGAGCCGCGTCGCGCTCTCCCTGCGGCTGGTGACTACTTCAGGACGAGCGAGGTCCACTGCTGGATCCACTGGTCACGGTTGTCGGCGATCTTCTTCGGCGCCATCGTCTCCGGCTTGTCGATCACCACGCCGTGCTTGGTGAACAGCTCCGGCAGCGACGCGTCGTTCGCGACGGGGTTGACGAACATCTGCAGCGGCATGTCCTCCTGGAACTTCTTGGAGATCATGAAGTCGATGAGCGCCTTGCCGCCCTCGGGGTTCTTCGCCCCGTTCAGCAGGCCCGCGAACTCGATCTGCCGGAAGCAGGTGCCGGTGGACACACCGGTCGGCGCGACCTTCGGCTGCGGCTCGGAGTAGAGCACCTCGGCCGGCGGGGAGGAGGCGTACGACACGACCAGCGGCCGGTCGCCCTTGGCCTTCTTGCCGCCGGACGAGCCGGAGAACTCCTGGTTGTAGGCGAGCTCCCAGCTGTCGACCGTCTTCACGCCGTTGGCCTTGAGCTTCTTCCAGTAGTCCGGCCACCCGGCGTCGCCGTACTTCGCGGCCGTGCCGAGGAGGAAGCCGAGACCCGGGGAGGACCGCTCGGGGTTCTCGACGACGAGCAGGTCCTTGTACGCCGGCTTCGCCAGGTCGTCGAAGGTCTGCGGCGGCGCGAGCTTCTTGTCCGCGAAGTACTTCTTGTCGTAGTTGACGCAGATGTCGCCCGAGTCGACCGGAGTGACCCGGTGCTCCGCCTTGTCCAGCTGGAACGCGTCGGGGACGCGGTCCAGGCCCTTCGCCTCGTACGAGGTGAAGATGCCGTTGTCGAGAGCGCGGGACAGCAGCGTGTTGTCGACGCCGAAGAAGACGTCGCCCTGCGGGGCGCCCTTGGTCAGGATCACCTTGTTGACGGCCTCGCCGGCGTCGCCGCTCTTGAGCACCTTGACCGTGAAACCGGTCTGCTTGGTGAACTCCGCGAGCACCTCCTTGGAGGCGGCGAAGGAGTCGTGGCTGACGAGCGTGACGGTCTTCGGCGCGGGGCCCTCGGAGGCCCCCTTGTCCTTGCCCCCGTTGCCGCCGCCGCACGCGGCGAGGGTGCTGACGCCGAGCGCGCTGACGAGCGCGACGGCGGCCATCTTCTTGATGCTCACTGGATTTCCTCCTGGGTGTGACCAGGAAGAGACGCGGCCCTGCCCGCGACCGGGGAGACCGGGCGCGGGCAGGGCGCAACAGCTCGAGTTACGACCGAACTTCCTACCCAGAATGACCTGGGCGAGGTTCAGAGGGTCTGCGGCCTGACGGTGCCGCACTCTCAGCGCTGTGGCGCTCCCCTGTCGGAATATGCATTTGTGTTCGAGCTCAGACTACAAGGTCAGCGTTCCGCCGCGGCGAGCTGTCCACAGGCGCCGTCGATCTCCTGACCACGGGTGTCGCGGACGGTGACCGGCACGCCGTGGGCGGCGATGGCCTCGATGAACGCCTTCTCGTCCTCCGGCCGCGACGCGGTCCACTTGGAGCCCGGGGTCGGGTTCAGCGGGATCAGGTTGACGTGCACCCGCTTGCCCTTGAGCAGCCGGCCCAGCAGGTCGCCGCGCCACGCCTGGTCGTTGATGTCCCGGATCAGGGCGTACTCGATGGAGATCCGGCGGCCGGACTTCTCCGCGTACTCCCACGCCGCGTCGAGGACCTCGCGGACCTTCCAGCGGGTGTTCACCGGTACGAGGGTGTCGCGCAGCTCGTCGTCCGGGGCGTGCAGCGACACGGCGAGGCGGCACTTGAAGCCCTCGTCGGCGAAGCGCAGCATCGCCGGGACCAGACCCACCGTGGAGACGGTGATGCCGCGCTGCGACAGGCCGAGGCCGTCGGGCTCGGGGTCGGTGAGCCGGCGGATGGCGCCGACGACCCGCTTGTAGTTCGCGAGCGGCTCGCCCATCCCCATGAAGACGATGTTCGACAGCCGGGCCGGGCCACCGGGCACCTCGCCGTCGCGCAGCGCGCGCATGCCGTCGACGATCTGGTGGACGATCTCCGCCGTGGACAGGTTGCGGTCGAGCCCCGCCTGGCCGGTGGCGCAGAACGGGCAGTTCATGCCGCAGCCGGCCTGCGAGGAGATGCACATGGTCACCCGGTCCGGGTAGCGCATGAGCACCGATTCCACGAGCGTGCCGTCGTGCAGCCGCCACAGCGTCTTGCGGGTCGTGTCGTCGTCGCACGACACGTGCCGCACCACCGACATCAGATCGGGCAGCAGCTCCCCCGCGAGCTTCTCGCGCGAGCCGGCCGGGATGTCGGTCCACTCCGCCGGGTCGTGCGCGTACCGCGCGAAGTAGTGCGTGGACAGCTGCTTGGCGCGAAACGGCTTCTCGCCGATCGCGGCGACGGCCTCCTTGCGCTCGGCGGGCGTGAGGTCGGCGAGGTGCCGCGGGGGCTGCTTGGCTCCGCGCGGGGCGACGAAAGTGAGTTCTCCGGGCTTGGGCATGGTCTTACCAGTGTCGCAGACGGATTCCGGGACGGGCACACCTCGCGAATTGGCCGATCCCCTCTGGATGGGGTTGGGTGTCCATGCCAATGTTTCGATCTTGGTCGCGCCCGGGTCCGGCCGCGACCGGCACCGCTGAGGAGTCTCAGGTGAAGGCTGTTGTACGGGGGACCGCCGTCGCGGCGGTACTGGCGCTCGCGCTGACGGCGTGCAAGGACGGGAGCACCACGGCGAACGCACCGACGGGCGGCCCGGGCGCGGGAAGCGCCGCCTCGGGCGCGCCCGCCCGGCAGGGCGGCGGATCGGCGGCTCCCACCGACCACGAGAGCATCACGCCGAACTTCCCCCCGGTATCGATCAACGCGACCGACATGTACGCCGCGCTCCCGGCCGACGACAGCCTGGAATCCATGTCCAGCGGCGAAACCATCGTGGTCCAGGACGCCGACGCCGCCAGGGGCTGCGCCGAGCTGACGAAGTCGCCGTGCACCGCCGGGATCAAGGTGGTCGGGCACAAGGACATGGAGTCGCGCAACCCCGGACGGCGCGCGGGTCGAATTCAGCCTCCTCTCCTTCGCCGACGCGGCTGAGGCCGGCGCGGAGACGAAGGCTCTCGCGGAGCAGAAGCGGAAGCCCGGCGAGGCGGACGAGCACCCGGTGAAGCCGCTGGAGATGAACACCGGCGCCGAGGAGACCCAGGCCTTCCAACACGACAACAGCATCCACGTCGTCATGCGCGTCGGCTCCGTCGTGGCCTACGTCATGGCCAGCGACACCTCGCCCGACAACGTGAAGTACGCGGCGAAGCTCCAGATCGCCCGCGTACAGGCGGTCGCGGCCGGGATCAACCCGGACCGCGGCTGACCGGCAGGCGGACGGGCCGGACGGGCCGGACGGGCCGGACGGCGATGCGAAGGGCCCCCGGCCCGCACC